>NZ_JBQJIK010000024.1:0-93493 GCF_052078665.1 Inquilinus sp. CA228
CCGTTGCCGTGGTGCAGCCCGCCGCGCCCGGGGCGGCGCCGGTCTGGGCCCGGTCGCGCTCCTCGCTGCTGCGGGTCGACCGACCCGAGCCGGAAGAGACCGAGCGGCTCGATGTCGCCCTGGCCCGCGCCGTGTCGCTGATCGAGCCGGCGGGCGCCCCTTGGCTGCGCGACGCCGAGGCCGACGGCGCCGGCCGCCGCCTGACCGGCTGCGGCCCTGGCGACCTGGCCTGCACCATCTTCGTCTCCGCCCGCGGCAGCGCGCTCGACCAGCCCTCGCCGCTGCTGCGGCAGTACGGCTCGGCGCCGATGAGCATCGGCGGCGTGGCCCTGCCGGCCGAGCCGGCCCAGGCGGAGCGCGCGCTGCGCTGCCTCGCCTTCACCGCCTACACCGAGGCCGGCAACCAGGGCACGCGCGGCATGGCGGCCGTGGTCTGGGTGGTGATGAACCGCATCGCCGTGGACGACGATTTCGGCGATTCGCCCTGTGAGGTGCTGGCCGATCCGGGCCAGTTCGAGCCGCTGTCGCGCCCGCGCTTCCGCGCCTTCGCCAAGGCCGTGCGCGCCGGCGCCATGCCGCAGTTCCCGCAGCCGCTGAGCGCCCAGGACGAGATCCTGCAGCGCACCGCGCGCCTCGTGGTCTGGCAGATGCTGGACGGCTATTTCGCCGATGACCCGACCGAAGGCGCCCAGTACTTCCTCGCCCCGGCGGCGATGCGGGCGCTTGGCCGCGGCATGCCGGCCTGGACCAACCGCTTCCGCCGCACCGCCTCGATCGGCGACCATTTGTTCTACCGGCCGAAGCGCGGCGGCTGACCCGGAGCCGTCCCGCCGACCGTCCGGGGCGGCGAGGGGCTGGTCCGCCCGGCTGTCCGACCCACCTTATCTGCGGGCCGGGACCATCGGGCGGCTTGCCCTGAAATCGTCACGAATCTTCCCTGGCCCCGGCCTTTCGGCCGACCTAGAACGGACGTGATGGCTGCCACCACCCCCGCTTCTGCGACACCTTCGCTCGGTTCGGTCCTCCTGGCCGTGGCGCCGCTGCTGTTCAGCGCCGCGATCATGATCATGGGCAACGGGCTGTTCGGCACGCTGATCGCGGTGCGGATGGATCTCGACGGCTTCGATGTCGGCACCATCGGGCTGGTGCTGGCCTTCTATTCCGGCGGTTTCGCCCTCGGCACGCTGATCTGCCCGCGGATCGTGCTGCTGGTCGGCCATATCCGCACCTTCGCCGCCTTCGCCGCCATCGCCTCCGCCGCGGCGCTGTTCCACGCCCTCTGGGTCGACCCGATCGTCTGGGCGGCGCTGCGCCTGGTCACCGGCATCAGCATGGCGGTGCTGTTCACCATCATCGAAAGCTGGCTGAACGCCCGCGCCGTGAACGCCGTGCGCGGCCGGGTGATGTCCTCCTACATGGCGGTGAACTACACCGCCTTCGGCCTGTCGCAGCCCTGGCTGACGGTGATGGATCCGGCCGGCTTCGCCCTGTTCTCGGTGGTGGCGATGCTGGTGTCGCTGTCGCTGGTGCCGCTGTCGCTGACCCCGGTCGAGACGCCGCCGGTGATCAAGGTCAAGCGCTTCGGCCTGCGCACCCTGATCGCGATCTCGCCGCTCGGCGTCGCCGGCTGCTTCTCGGTCGGGCTGATCAGCGCCGCCTTCTCCGGCATGGGACCGGTCTATGCCCGCACCATCGACCCGGCGCCGAACTGGATCGCCAGCTTCATGATGACGGCGATCTTCGCCGGCTTCCTGCTGCAATACCCGGTCGGCCGGCTGTCCGACCGCTTCGACCGGCGCCAGGTGTTCCTCGGCATCGCCATCGCGCTGGCCCTGATCAGCGCCGCGCTGGCACTGTTCGGCGGCACCTCGATAACGCTGCTGCTGGTGCTGCTCGCGGCCTTCGGCGGGCTGTCCTACACCATCTATCCGCTGAGCCTCAGCCACGCCAACGACTTCATGACGCCGGAGCAGCTGGTGCCGGCCGCCGCCGGCCTGCTGCTGTGCTACGGCAGCGGCGCGGTGTTCGGGCCGATCGTGGCGTCGCAGGTGATGCAGCTGCTGGGCCCGGACGGACTGTTCGTCTGGACCGGCTCGGTCGCGGCGCTGCTGGCACTGTTCACCGTCTACCGCATGACCCGGCGCGCGGCGAAGCCGAACGAGGAGCAGGGCAGCTTCGTCTCGGTGGCGCCGACCACCACGCCGGTGGCCGCCGAACTCGATCCGCGCGGGCCGGACGAGACGCCGCCGACCATGCGCGACGCCGCCTGAAGGGAACCGCCATGCCGCTCACCCGCCGCCGCCTGCTGACCTCGGTGCTTCCCGCCGCCGGGATGGCCGCGGCGGGGCTCGGCGGGGTGCGGCCGGCGTGGGCGCAGACGCAGGACCCGCTGTTCTTCCGCATCGGCACCGGCACCACCGGCGGCACCTATTTCCCGATCGGCGGCATCATCGCCGGCGCCATCTCCGGCCCGCCGGGCCTGCCGCCCTGCGGCAGCGCCGGCGGCAGCTGCGGCGTCGCCGGCCTGATCGCGGTGGCCCAGGCCAGCGCCGGCTCGATCGACAACATCCGGCGGATCCGCGACGGCGAGTTCGATTCCGGCCTGTCCCAGGCCGACGTCGCCTTCGCCGCCTATGCCGGCGAGGGGCCCTTCGCCGGCCAGCCGCCGGTGACCAGCCTGCGCGCCATCGCCCATCTGTTCTCCGAATTCGTCCATGTCGTGGTGCCGGCGGATAGCCCGATCCAGTCGGTGGCCGACCTCAAGGGCAAGCGCGTCTCGGTCGGCGCCGAAGGCTCCGGCACGATCTACGACATCCGTCTGATCCTGGCCGCCTACGGCCTCAAGCAGACGGATGTGACCGAGGTCTATGAACGGCCGGAGCCCTCGGCCGACCTGCTGGCCGAAGGCGGCCTCGACGCCATGGTGATGACCGGCGGGCCGCCGCTCGGGGTGATCGCCGACCTGGCGCGGCGGCGGCCGATCCGGCTGCTGCCGATCACGGGGCCCGAGACCGAGGCGCTGATCGCCAAGGTGCCGTTCTTCGCCCTGGAGCCGATCCCCGCCGGCCTCTATGACGGCGTCGCCGCGGAGGTCCCGGCCCTGTCGGTCGGGGCGATCTGGCTGGTGGCGGAGCGGATCGAGGAGGCCACGGTCTACGAGATCACCCGCGCCCTGTGGCAGAAATCGACCCTGGACCTGCTGGCGGCCGGCCATGCGCGCGGCAAGGAGGTCGCGCTCGAAGGCGCCACGCGCGGCCTCGGCGTGCCGCTGCATCCCGGCGCCGCCCGCTACTATGCCGAGCATGCGATGCTCAGCCTGCCGACCCGGGCGACGCCCTGAGCCGAAGCCCGGCGGGCCGGACGATATCCCGCATTCATCCAGTTGAAATATCGCGGCGGACCCCGTAGAACTGGCGGCACATCAGGAGTTGGGCATTGCCCGACGCCAACCTGCTTCCCGAGCAAGGTGGCGCCCCCGCGAGGGGGGATGTGGTCGAACCGACAACCAAACGGGTCCATCCACAATCGGTCCTGCCCACGACACGCGGAACAGAACCGAAGCGAAATGCCGATCAAGATTCCGAACGACCTGCCCGCCCGGTCCGTCCTCGAAGCGGAAGGGGTCATGGTGATGCTCGAGGCGCAGGCGGTGCGGCAGGACATCCGGCCGATGCGGATCGGCCTGCTGAACCTGATGCCGAACAAGGTCAAGACCGAGACCCAGTTCGCCCGGCTGCTCGGCGCCTCGCCGCTGCAGGTCGAGCTGACGCTGGTCAAGATGACCAACCACGTCCCGCGCAACACGCCCAGCGACCACATCCTGTCCTTCTACCGCGACTGGGAGGACATCCGGACCGAGAAGTTCGACGGCTTCATCGTCACCGGCGCGCCGGTCGAGACGATGGCGTTCGAGCAGGTGACCTACTGGGACGAGCTGCGCCGCGTCTTCGACTGGACGCAGACCAACGTCCATGGCTGCTTCAACATCTGCTGGGGCGCCCAGGCGGCCGTGCATCATTTCCACGGCGTCCCCAAATACGCGTTGCCCCAGAAGAAGTTCGGCGTGTACCGCCACCGCATCATCGAGGCGGCCTCGCCCTATCTGCGCGGCTTCTCGGACGATTTCACCATCCCGGTGTCGCGCTGGACCGAGAACCGGCGCGAGGACATCCCGGCCGGCAGCGGCATGAAGGTGCTGATGGAGTCGGACGAGGCCGGGTTGTGCCTGCTGGAAGATGCCAGCCGCCGGTCGCTGCACATGTTCAACCATGTCGAGTACGACACCGACACGCTCGGCGACGAGTATTTCCGCGACGTCGCCGCCGGCAAGGCGATCGCCCTGCCGCACGACTACTTCCCGGGGAACGACCCCGATCGCCGGCCCCAGAACCGGTGGCGCAGCCACGCCCATCTGCTGTTCGGCAACTGGATCAACCAGATCTACCAGACCACGCCGTACGAGGTCGGCGACATCGGCCGGGATTAGAACGTCAGCACCCAGGGCTCGGCCAACCCCGCCTCGACCCAGCGCCGCATCGCCGGCAGGCCCAGGACCGCGTCGGCATAGGCCCGGCAGGCGGGGTCGAGCGGCACCCGGTAGCGGTCGAGGCGGATGACGACCGGGGCATACATGCAGTCGGCCGCGCCGAAGGCGCCGAACAGGAACGGGCCTTCGGCGCCGGCCGCCTCGCGGCACTGCCGCCAGATCGCAGTGACGCGGGCGATGTCGGCCTCGGCCGCAGCGCTGCGGGCCTGGCCGGGAGTCGGCGGTGCCAGGTCCATCGGCAGCTCGTTGCGCAGGGCGGTGAAGCCGCTGTGGATCTCCGCCGCGATCGACCGCGCCAGCGCCCGGCGCGCCGCGTCGCGCGGCCACAGGGCGAGGTCCGGAAAGCGCTCGGCCAGATATTCGAGGATCGCCAGGCTGTCCCAGACCGTCGTGCCGCCGTCGATCAGGGTCGGCACCTTGCCGCTCGGCGAATGGCGCAGGATCGCTTCCTTCGACCCGTCGCGATAGAGCGGGATCAGGATTTCCTCGAACGGGAGGCCGTGATGCGCCAGGGCCAGCCAGGGCCGCAGCGACCAGGAGGAGTAGCGCTTGTTGCCGATGACGAGGCGCATGGCGGTTCGGTCCGGCTGAGGGGTTGGCAAGGCAAACGGGCTGGAGCATGGTGTGCCGCCCCGAGTTCCCGAACGCAAGAAGGCCTGCGCCGTGCTGCCGAATCTGGTCGATGCCGCCGAGGGAGAGACCGTCTCTCTGATCCCGCTCAGCAAGGCTGCGCTGGACAGCTGGCGATCCGCCGCCACGCCGGCCCGGCGGGCCTGGGCCGAGGCCAACGGCTTCGCCGCGGAGTCGGGCCGCACCCTGGCGCTGCCGGGCGAAGGCGGCCGGGTCGACGCGATCCTGGTCGGGATCGACTCCGCCTCCGACCCCTGGGCCTTCGCCGGGCTGCCGACCGGACTGCCCGCGGGCAGCTACGCGCTGGATGATTCGGTCGAGCCGGCGACCGCCACGGCTGCCGCCTTCGGCTGGGCGCTCGGCGGCTACCATTACGGCCGCTACAAGGGGCCGGACCGGGTCTCGGCGAAGCTGGTCTGGCCGCAGGCCGCCGACCGCGCCGCGGTCGAGCGCGCGGCCAGCGCCACCACGCTGGTGCGCGACCTGGTCAACACCCCGGCCAACGACCTCGGCCCGGCCGAGCTGGCCGCGGCGGCCGAGGCGCTGGCCAAGGAGTTCGGCGCCCGCTTCAGCGTCATCACCGGCGACGAGCTGCTGACCCGCAACTATCCGATGATCCACGCCGTCGGCCGCGCTTCCAGCCGGGCGCCACGGCTGATCGACATCGAATGGGGCGACCCGTCGGCGCCGAAGGTGACCCTGGTCGGCAAGGGCGTCGTCTTCGATTCGGGCGGCCTCGACCTCAAGGATGCCGGCGGCATGCTGCTGATGAAGAAGGACATGGGCGGCGCCGCCCATGCTCTCGGCGTCGCCCGCATGGTGATGATGGCGCAGTTGCCGGTGCGGCTGCGCGTGCTGGTGCCGGCGGTCGAGAACGCGGTGTCCGGCGACGCCTTCCGGCCGATGGACGTCTACCGCAGCCGCAAGGGGCTGACGGTCGAGATCGGCAACACCGACGCCGAGGGGCGGCTGGTGCTGTGCGATGCGCTGGAGGAGGCGTCGTCGGAGAAGCCCGAGATCATCGTCGACTTCGCCACCCTGACCGGCGCCGCCCGGGTCGCGCTGGGCACCGACGTGCCGGCGATGTTCTCGAACGACGACGCCACCGCCGATGCGCTGGCCGCGGCGTCGCGCCGGGCGGAGGACCCGCTGTGGCGCCTGCCGCTGTGGCAGCCCTACAACCGGCTGCTGAAATCCGGCATCGCCGACATCAACAACGCACCCGACACGCGCTTCGGCGGGGCCATCACCGCGGCCCTGTTCCTCGAGCGTTTCGTGGCCCCGGGCGTGCCCTGGGTGCATATCGACCTCTATGCCTGGAACGGCGCCGACCGTCCGGGCCGGCCGAAGGGCGGCGAGGCGATGACGATGCGGGCCGTCTACGCCCTGCTGGAGGAGCGGTTTGGAGGCCGGCGCTGATTCGATCGACCGTATCGCCGTCGCCGAGGACGAGTGCGGCATGACCGTCGCCCTGACCTCGCTTCAGGCGCTGGAGCTGTGGCGCCATGCCCTGACCGCTGCGGTCCGGCGCGAGGCGCCGGACCTGTCGTCGCGGCAGATCGCGCTCCTGCTCACCATCTACCTGACCCCGGCGCCGCACACCGTGCGCGGCCTGTCCTCGACCCTGCACATCTCCAAGCCGGCGGTGACCCGCGCGCTCGACCGGCTCGGCGAGCTCGGCCTGACCCGCCGCACGGTCGACGCGGCCGATCGGCGCAACGTGCTGATCGAGCGGACCGAGGCCGGCCAGGCCTATCTCGACGGCTTTGCCGACCTCGTGCGCCAGGCGGCCAGCATGATCGGGGCCGCGGCGTGACCGACCCGGACCGCAACCTGGTGCCCTGGCGGCCGGACCTCGCGGCCGAAAGCCTGCGCGGCGTCCATGCGGCGGAGCGTTACGCCGCCGGCACGCTGCACCAGGCCATCCGCGGCATCGTGCCGATGCGCTCGGCACCCGACGCGTCGCGCGGCCAGGCGACCGAGATGCTGCATGGCGAGACCATCACGGTCTATGAGGTCAGGGACGGCTGGGCCTGGGGCCAGCTCACGGCGGACGGCTATGTCGGCTATGTCGAGGCGGCGGGCCTGTCCGACCGGATCGCCGTGCCGACCCACCGGGTGCGGGCGTTCCGCGCCTTCCTCTATCCGGCGCCGGACTTCAAGCGCCCGCCGATCCGCGCGCTGAGCTTCCGCAGCCCGGTCGAGGTGGTCGAGGTCGAGAAGGGCTACGCCCGGATCCGCGAGGCGGGAGAGCCCGGCGGCTGGCTGCCGGAGGTGGCGCTGGGGCCGCTCGACGCGGTCGAGCCCGATGCGGTGGCGACGGCGCAGCGCTTTCTCGGCGTGCCCTATCTCTGGGGCGGCCGCTCCAGCCTCGGCATCGACTGCTCCGGCCTGGCCCAGCTCGCCTGTGCCGCCGCCGGCCATGCCATCGAGCGCGACACCTACCGCCAGGCGCAGACCGCCGCGACGCTGGTGGGGACCGATAACAGCGTCGGCTTGCGGCGTGGCGACCTGGTCTATTTCCCCGGCCATGTCGGGCTGATGGTCGACGGCGAGACCCTGATCCACGCCAATGTCCGGGCCGCCTCTGTCTCGCTCGACCCGCTGCATGAGGTCGCGGCCCGCGCCGCGGCGGACGAGGGCAAGGGCATCGTCGCGGTGCGGCGGTTCGGGCGGCCTTAGGCTCGTCCCGGTTTCAGAATTGGCGTGGCCACCTCTGAGCCCCGTGCAGCAGCCGCAGAATCACCACGGTGGCCGCCTCGACGCGGTAGGCGATCACATAGGGTGTGCCGACGACCACCAGTTCGCGTGTGCCTCTGCCCCGGCCAGGTCGGCCGATGTGCGGGTGTTCAGCCAGACGTTGTACGGACGCCTCGATGGCGTCGCCCATGTCGACCGCCGCCCGAGGATTTCTCTCGGCGACATAGGTCAACTGGCTACCCCGGTCCTCCTTCGCCGTGGGCAACCATTCGATCTTCACTCGGTCCGCTCACCGGCTCGCTTTACCAGTTCGGCCCGTTGCTGGCGCCATTCGGCGGAGATCTCCTCATGCGGGATGCGCTTCACGCCGGGATCATCGGCTTCGCGCATGCCCCGCTCAACCTCGGCACGGAACCAGGCGTCATGCTCTCGCGCCGCGCGTTGCTGCCGGACGAAGTCGCGCATGAATTCGCGCACGATCTGGGACGCGGGCCGATCTGTAGCAGCAGCCTCGGCCATGAACTGCTCGCGCAGTTCCGGCTCCAGCTTGAGTGTGAACATCGCCTCTTTCGACATCGAGATCTCCCGAGTATCAACAAGGTATATACCATGTCGATACTCTTTTGGCTATATCTCAGACCTTCTCCAGCACCCTAATACCCCCGTGATCGGTCGACCACATCCTGCATCGGCTCGCCCCGCTCGAAGCGGGCGATCTGCTCGGCCAGGCGCAGCGTCGCATACTTTGCGTTGTTGTTGGCGGCGACATGTGGCGTCAGCACCACCTTCGGATGGGTCCAGAACGGGTGGTCCGGCGGCAGTGGCTCGGTCCGGAACACGTCCAGCACCGCGCCGGCGAGATGGCCGGAATCGAGCGCCGCGATCAGGTCGGCATCGACCAGGTGATGGCCGCGCCCGGCATTGATCACCCAGGCGCCGCGTGGCAGGGCGGCGAACAGCCGGCGGTCGAGGATGTCCTCGGTCTCCGCCGTCAGCGGCAGCAGGCAGACCAGGATCTCGGACTGCGCCAGGAAGGCGTCGAGCCGGGCCGCGCCGGCGAAGCCCTCGACTCCCTCGACCGCCTTCGGCGTGCGGCTCCAGCCCGCCACCCGGAAGTTCAGCGCCTGCAGCGCCCGCGCCGTGGCCCCGCCCAACGTGCCGAGGCCGAGGATGCCGATTGTGACGTCGCGGGCCAGCCTCTGGTCGTGCTGCTCCCACACCCCCGCCGCCTGCTGGGTGCGGTAGGTCCGGGCCTGGCGGTGGATCGCCAGCACCTGCTCGGCCACGAACTCGACCATGCCCTCGGTCAGGCTGAGATCGATCATCCGGACCAGCGGCACATCGGCCGGCAGGGTCGGGTCGCGCAGCATGGCGTCGATGCCGGCGCCGAGCGAGTAGATCACCTTGAGGTTGGGCAGCCCCGCCAGCATCCCGGCCGGCGGCTTCCAGACGATGGCGTAGTCGATCTCGGCCGGGTCGCCGATCTCGGGCCAGACCCGGACCTCCAGCGCCGGCATCGCCGCGCGCAGCGCCGGCAGCCACTGGGCGGGGTCGTCGGTGGCCGAAGCGAAAACGGCGACGGGCATTTGGCGGCTCTCCGAGATCAGCGTTCAGGCCGACCCTACGAAATCCCAACCCGTCATTGCGAGCCTCGAAACGCCTTGTGACGACGGATTATTATTGTTAAAATAAAAATATAATCGCAAATTTCTTGTATATAATAAAGAATTTATCTCCGCTGATGACAAGCGGCCGGGGAAGTCCTATCTGATTTCAATGGTCATTGTTGCCGGGCGCAGCTCCCCGCCGCCCGGCCCGGCAAAGGGGAAGAGGTCATGCCCGACACCGCCCTGGCGCGGAAGGCCGACGCTGCCGGCCCGATCGTGTTCGACCGGAACGCCGAGGTCTTCGCGTTGATGCGCGACTCCGCCACCGTCCTGGCGCGGCAGGAGCCGATCCTGGCGCCGGTCGTCGAACGCATCGTGCTCGGCGCCGCCGATTTCAGCGACGCGCTCGCCCGCCTGCTGGCCACCAAGCTGGAATGCGACACCGCCTGCCATGACCGGCTGCTGGCGCTGGCGACCGAGGCGATGCGTGCCGATCCGGCGATCGCCGCCCATGCCGTGCTGGACCTCGATGCGATCAAGGACCGCGACCCGGCGGCGCGCAACCACCTGACGCCGTTCCTGTTCTTCAAGGGCTTCCACGCGCTGCAATGGTACCGGGTCGGCCACTGGCTGCTCGGCCAGGGGCGCCATGCCCTCGCCAGCTTCCTGCAGAGCCGGGTGTCGGAGAGCCTTGCGGTCGACATCCATCCCGCCGCCCGGATCGGCTGGGGGCTGCTGATCGACCACGGCACCGGCGTCGTCATCGGCGAGACCGCGGTGGTCGGCAACGACGTCTCGATCCTGCACGGCGTCACCCTCGGCGGCACCGGCAAGGAAAGCGGCGACCGCCATCCCAAGGTGCGCGACGGCGTGCTGATCGGCGCCGGCGCCAAGATCCTCGGCAACATCGAGATCGGCGAGGGCGCCAAGATCGGCGCCGGCAGCGTGGTGCTGACCGCCGTCCCGCCGCACCGGACCGCGGTGGGCGTCCCCGCCCGCATCGTCGGCTCGTGTTCGGAGCCGCTGCCCGCTTTGACCATGGATCACTCGATCCCGGTTCCGCCCGGCATCGACTTCGTGATCTGACCACTTCGGGTTAGGCTTCTCCCGCAGGCTGCGGGGGGAGCCGCCATGACCGACAGCTTCGATCTCGACGCCTATCTGCGCCGAATCGGCCATGAGGGGTCGGTGGCGCCGGATCTGGCGACACTGCAGGCGCTGGTCTTCCGCCACGCCTGCACCATTCCGTTCGAGAATCTCGACCCGGTCCTGGGGCGGCCGCCGCTGCTCGATCCCGCTTCGCTGCAGCGCAAGCTGGTGCAGGGCGGCCGCGGCGGCTACTGCTTCGAGCAGAACCTGCTGCTGCGCCAGGCGCTGCTGGCGATCGGCTTCCGCGTCACCGCCCACACCGCCCGGGTGCTGTGGGGCCAGCCGGAGGACCATGTCGGCGCCCGCAGCCACATGCTGCTGCGGGTCGATCTCGACGACGGGCCGCGGATCGTCGATGTCGGCTTCGGCGGCCAGACCCTGACCGGCGTGCTGCGCCTCGAGCCCGGCATCGAGCAGCCGACCCCGCACGAGCCGTTTCGGCTGCTGCCGGTCGACCGCGGCCTCAAGCTGCAGGCGAAGACGGGGGAGGAGTGGCGGTCGCTGTACCGCTTCGACCTGCAGGAGCAGTGGCCGGTCGATTACGAGGCGGCCAACTGGTACCTCGCCACCCACCCCGCCTCGCATTTCGTCACCGGCCTGATCGCCGCCCGACCGCAGCCCGGCAGCCGCCACGCCCTGCGCAATGCGGACTACGCCGTGCACCGGCTGGACGGCGGCACCGAGCGGCGGACCCTTGCGGACGCCGCCGAGGTGAAATCGGTGCT
Source organism: Inquilinus sp. CA228 (assembly GCF_052078665.1). Classification (NCBI taxonomy): domain Bacteria; kingdom Pseudomonadati; phylum Pseudomonadota; class Alphaproteobacteria; order Rhodospirillales; family Rhodospirillaceae; genus Inquilinus; species Inquilinus sp. CA228. The sequence continues at coordinate 11,358 of NZ_JBQJIK010000024.1, forward strand.
GGCGGGAGTGTTCGGCCTGACCTTGCCGGACGGGCTCGACCAGGCCCTGGCGCGGCTGTTCCCGCCGGCTACACCCCGGTGACCCAGTCGAACAGCAGCTTGACGTTCAGCACGATGATCACCGCCGAGACCAGCCAGGCGGTCCATTTCAGCCAGGCCGGGTTGGCGAAGCGGCCCATCTTGGCGCGGTCGCTGGTGAAGGCGACCAGCGGCACCACGGCGAAGGGCAGTTGCAGGCTCAGGATCACCTGGCTCAGCACCAGCAGCTGGGCGGTACCGCTCTCGCCGTAGAGGGCGGTGACGATCACCGTCGGCACGATGGCGATGCCGCGGGTGATCAGCCGCCGCAGCCAGGGCCTCAGCCGGATCGAGAGGAAGCCCTCCATCACGATCTGCCCGGCCAGGGTCGCCGTGAGGGTCGAGTTCTGGCCGGAGGCCAGCAGCGCCACCGCGAACAGGGTGCTGGCGATGCCGACGCCCAGCATCGGCGCCAGCAGCTGGTAGGCGTCCTGGATCTCGGCCACGTCGGTCCGGCCGGCGGTGTGGAAGGTGGCGGCGGCCAGGATCAGGATCGCGGCGTTGATGAACAGCGCGACCATCAGCGCCACGGTCGAATCGATGGTGGCGTAGCGGATCGCCTCGCGCTTGCCGGGCTCGGTCCGGTCGAAGGCCCGGGTCTGCACGATCGAGGAGTGCAGGTACAGGTTATGCGGCATCACCGTCGCACCGATGATGCCGATGGCGATGTACAGCATCTCCGGGTTGGTCACGATCTCGGGCGAGGGGATGAAGCCGCGGGCGATCTCGGCGATCGCCGGCTGGGCCAGGATCAGCTCGACCAGGAAGCAGCCGCCGATGATCAGCATGAGGCCGATGATGAACGCCTCGAGATGCCGGAAGCCGCGGTTCTGCAGGTACAGCACCACCATGACGTCGAGCGCGGTCAGCACCACGCCCCACAAGAGCGGGATGCCGAACAGCAACTGCAGCGCGATCGCGGTGCCGATCACCTCGGCCAGGTCGCAGGCGATGATGGCGATCTCGCACAGCAGCCACAGGGCCACGGCGACCGGCTTCGAATAATGATCGCGGCAGGCCTGGGCCAGGTCGCGCCCGGTGACGATGCCCAGCTTGGCGGACAGCGCCTGCAGCACGATCGCCATCATGTTCGACAGCAGGATGACCGAGAGCAGCGTGTAGCCGAAGGCCGAGCCGCCGGCCAGGTCGGTCGCCCAGTTGCCCGGGTCCATGTAGCCGACGGCGACGAGGTAGCCGGGGCCGACGAAGGCGAACAGTTTGCGCAGCCAGCCGACGCCGACCGGCACCGCGATGGTGCGGTGCACCTCGGGCAGGCTCGGGGCCGCGGGCTCAGTGCGCCAGCCGGAGCCGGTGGGGCTGCCCTGCTGGGCGATGTCCTGGGCAGCGATGTCGCTTCTCATCATGCACGCTCGCTCATCTCCGCTGCCGCGCAGCGGCCGGATCGGTGTTCGATCGATTTCCCCTTCTCCTGTATAATGTAGCCATGGCTAAATTCTTGGCAAGCGTCATCACCTTGTCATTTTCCGATCTGCCGGTATGATGCGCCGCAACCGCGCCGGCCCCAGGGACCGCACACCACGACCGCAAGCACCGCGGCCCCGATTCAGCAATGGAGCCGGAAGGCATTCGGCTCCGAGGACAGACGAGATGACGGAACAGGACCGCCCCATCGACACCGAGCTCCAGGCCGCGGGGTTCAGCCGGGTGCGCCAGGCCCGGCAGACCGAGACGGCGGAGGACTATGTCGAGATGATCGCCGAGCTGATCGACAGCCAGGGCGAGGCGCGGATCGTCGAGCTGGCGGAGCGGTTCGGCGTGGCCCATGCCACGGTGAACAAGACCATCGCCCGGCTGCAGCGCGAGGGGCTGGTCAGCGCCCGGCCCTACCGCTCGATCTTCCTGACCGATGCCGGGCGCGAGATGGCCGCTGCCTGCCGCCGGCGCCACCGCATCGTGGTCGAGTTCCTGAAGTCGATCGGGGTCAGCGACGAGGCGGCGGAGATCGACGCCGAGGGCATCGAGCACCATGTCAGCGCCGAGACCCTGGCCGCCTTCGAGCGCCTGGTGGTGCTGAAGGCGTAGCCGGGCCTGCATTCTCCTCTCCGGCCTGACGCACCGTCATCCGTTCACACGACGCGCCGCGATCCGTGATGGCATGCCGCGATCGAACTCCGGGCGCGAGAGGATGACATGACCTTGACTGATCTTGATCCGGTGATATCGATCTTCGCAGGGAACACGACCGATCCAGGCATTACGGCCGATCTCGACAGGATGAACCATGTCTTCGTCGCCGATGGCGCCGTGGTGGGTTCGACCGGCAACCGGTAGCGTGCAAAGCAGGATCGACATCCTGCTCAGCAGAATTTTTTGATGGCGCACAGGCACGCAGTTGTGGTCATCATCTTGCCGAATTGGTCGCACACAGTGTGCGTCGAGATTGGTAAGGACGTTACGTCGCACGTCGGCGCATCAAAGTGGCAAACATGTTGTAACGTGAATTTTGGCGTTTGAATGCGTATGATCAGTCTTACATGATTCGGCGTGAACCAGCGCATCGCGTCGTGCCGCAACATTCGGCGGAGCATTGACATGGCAAGCAAGACTCTCGCAGCGTTCGATACGCCGGCATTTCGTGCGGCAGCGAACGAGGTTCGTCGTGATCAGAAAGCGCTGAAAGCCGGTCTAAGCCTCGTTTTGAAGGAAGCAGGTTTGGCCAAGCGGCCAAGCCAGCCAAAGGCACATTCTGGAAACAAAAGGTAACGTCTGAGGTTGCTATTTGACTAAATTGTATAAGGCGCCCGATCAGAAACGGGTCGTCAACATAAATCTTGCGGCGGATGCCGAAGAGCCATATCGCAGCGCGTGGCGTCGTGATTACGCGAGGCTTCCACATTGCGCAGCGTTCAGGCGCCTTCAAGGCAAGACTCAACTCTTTCCGAGTGATGAGAGCGATTTTTTTCGCAATCGGCTCACTCATTCCCTGGAGGTGGCCCAGATCGCGAAGTCTATCGCCATCCGGATTAACGCTACCGAGCCGAAGTTTTCCGGTAGCAACGCAATCGATCTTGACTTAGTCGAGACAGCGGCGCTTGCGCACGATTTGGGGCATCCTCCATTTGGTCACAATGGCGAGTATGCTCTCGATGAGTGCATGAAGAAGTATGGCGGCTTCGAAGGGAATGCACAAACTTTAAGAATCCTGTCCAAGCTAGAAAAACGTCAAACTAAAGGCGTTGGCCTTGACTCTGTTTCTGTTAAAGATGAGCTGGATAATAGGGCTGGACTGAACTTAACATATAGAACGTTGGCATCGGTACTTAAGTATGATCAGGAGATTCCGAGAGATAGCGAGAGAAGAAAGGATGATAACGGTCCAGTAAAAGGATATTATTACACAGAATCAGATATAGTTGCAAATATTAAAAAGAACGTCGGCGCTCTCAAAGGACAGGAGTTTAAAACGATCGAATGTTCGATTATGGATGTCGCTGATGACATCGCATATTCGACTTACGATTTGGAAGACGCCTTTAAGGCGAAATTTCTTACCCCTCTTTCAATGCTTTCGTGCCCGGATCCTCTCGCGATATCGGTCGCTGAGACTATTACAAAACGTCTGAAAACGAAATACCCATCGATTCCCGCAAGTGAACAAAAATTTGAAGCTGGTGACGAAAAAAAACGCTTTTAAAAATATTCGAAAAAATGGCCGGTGATATGGACCATATTTCAGAGAATCACGAACCTGCTGAATATTTGGAAAGCGCAAGTCAGATTCAACAGATATCAACAAGAATAGCCAGTATAGGCTATCACAGATCAAGATTTACGTCGGATCTCGTAGGGTCGTTCATCAGAAGCATCGTCGTCGACGTAAATTCGGAAAACCTCGCGCTGACAAAGGTATATCTAGAAGTAGAAACATTCAAGAGAGTTGAGGTTCTTAAAAATTATGTATATCAATCACTAATTATGTCTCCAATGCTCAAGGTATCTGAGCATAGAGGTAAGGATATAGTTAAGAAAATCTTCGATACGCTTACAGAGGAAAAAAAGAAATTTGCTCATGCCGGATGATTTCCGGGATCTGTATATAGGGATCAAAGATCGGAATGAAAAGAAAAGAGTGGTTTGTGATTTTATCGCTGGAATGACTGATAGGTACGCTATCCAATTCTATGGCCGTCTGTTTGGAGCTGACCCGGAGTCGATTTATTCACCTCTCTGATTTTGTATATTTACTAGCAGGCGAGACCCGTTGCCTGTTGCAGCCTGCATTTCGCAACGATCAGGGCTCCGGCGCGCTCGCTGACAGGGCTGTTCCGGCATCTGCGGCTTTCACCGCATCGATGAACGCGCGGAGGGCGGGTGCCATCTGGCGCTGCTGCGGATAGCACAGGAACAGTCCGGGGAACGTCGCGGACCAGCGTTCCAGCATCGGCATCAGCCGGCCCGCGGCAATGTCGCCGGCCACGGTCTGCTCGACCGGGAAGGCGATGCCGATGCCCTGCAGGGCCGCGCGCCGCGCCATCTCCTTGTCGTTGACGATCAAGGGGCCGTCGACCGCGACCGAAAACCAGCCGCCATCCTCGAAGAACTCCCAGGCATAGGGCGTGGCACGTCCCGGCCAGCGCCAGCGGATGCAGCGATGATGCACCAGGTCGCGCGGATGCTCCGGCCGGCCCTGGGCGGCCAGATAGGCGGGGGACGCCACCGCGATCTGGCGCATCGCCGGGCCCAGGCGGACCGCGACCATGTCCCGCTCGATCACCTCGCCGATGCGGATCGCGGCATCGAAGCCGCCGGCGACGATGTCGATCACCTCGTCGCCGAGGGTGATGTCGAGCACGACGTCCGGATAGGATCGGGCGAAGGCGGCCAGGATCGGCTGGATGAAGGCCTCCGCGGCCGAGCGGAAGGCGTGGATGCGCACCGTGCCGGCCGGGCGCTCGCGATAGCGCCGCACCTGGCCGATCGCCTGGCTCAGCTCCGACACCACCGGCCGCACCCGGCGCAGCAGGTTTTCGCCGGCATCGGTCAGCGCCACGCTGCGCGTGGTCCGGTTGAGCAGCCGCACCCCGACGCGCTCCTCGAAGCCGCGCACCATCTGGCTCAGGGCCGAGGGCGAGACGCCGAGCATCTCCGCCGCCCGGCTGAAGCTCAGCAGATCGCCGACGGCGACGAAGGCCCGCAGCTGGTTGTAGTCGCTGCCCGACAACAGGGAATCCATGGCCCAATGAACCGCTTTTAAGTCCAGCTTACAAGCGCTGTCAGGATGCCGTGCATTCTGAAGGCCGGTGGCCGGGCCTATTTCGAAGGTCGCAACAGGAGACCTTCCATGAAGACCTGGTTCATCACCGGCATTTCCCGCGGCCTCGGACTGGCGCTGGCCAAGGCGGCGCTGGCGGACGGCGACACCGTCATCGGCACCGTCAGAAGCGGCGCGCCCGACCTGTCGGCCGGGGCGGGGACGCTGCACGTCCTGACCCTCGACCTCGCCGACGGCGCAGCGGCGGAGGCGGCCGTCGAACGGGCCTTCGCCCTGGCCGGCCGCGTGGATGTGACCGTCAACAATGCGGGCTATGGCCTGCTCGGCGCCGTCGAGAAGGCGAGCGATGCCGATGTCGCCCGGCTGTTCGATGTCGACGTGTTCTCGCCGTTCCGCATCATCCGCGCGGCGCTGCCTCACCTGCGGGCCCAGGGCTCGGGCCACATCGTCAACATCACCTCGATCGCGGGCCGGGCGCCCGGTCCCGGCTCCTCCCTCTACGGCGCGGCGAAACATGCCCTGGAAGGGCTGACGGTGGGCCTGGCGCAGGAGGTCGCGCCGCTTGGCATCAAGGTGACCGCGGTGGCGCCGGGCGCCTTCCGGACCGACTTCCTCTCGAAGCATTCGATCCGCAAGAGCGAGGCGGAGGGCGCGGCCTATGCGGCGAGCGTCGGGCGCAGCGCGGCCGCGTTCGACACCATGGCCGGGAAGCAGCTCGGCGATCCCGACCGGGCCGCGCAGGCCATCCTCGCGGCCGTCCGTTCGGACAACCCGCCGCTCCACCTGCTGCTGGGAAGCGATGCCCTGCAGCGCGCCCAGACCAAGCTCGATGCCCTGATCGAGGAGATGAATCGCTGGGAAGAGGTGACCCGCAGCACCGATTTCCCGGCGGCCGAGCCGGCCTGAGATCCGGCGGCAGGGCGGGAGGCAGGCGGTCGTCAAGCCGCATTCTTCGCCTCGATGTAGTCGACCGACTGCATCTCCATCAGCCGGCTCTCGGTCCGGGCGAATTCCAGCGCCTGGCTGTCGCCGGCATAGAGCTGGGTGACCGGCACCTCGGCCGCGATCACCACCCGGCGGCGGGCCTCGTACAGGCTGTCGATCAAGACGATGAAGCGCTTCATCTCGTGGCGCTTGGCCTCGGTGAAGCGCGGCACGCCCTCGATGATCACGGTGTGGAAGGCATCGGCGAGCGTCAGGTAGTCGGCGGCGCCTAGCGGCCGGGCGCACAGCGCGTCGAAGTCGCACCAGGCCACGCCCCGGGCGGCGCGCGGCACCTCCAGCGTGCGTTTGCCGGGGACGGGCAGGGTGACCGGCGCGCCCTCGGCGCCATCGGTCAAATCGGCGAACAGGTCGGCCAGCGCCTTGTGTGCCAGGCCGCCCAGCGGCGAGTGGTAGACCGGGCGGCCGCGCAGCCGGTCGAGGCGATAGTCCCGGCCGCCGTCCAGCTGCACCACCTCCAGCTTCTTCTTGATCATGGCGATGAAGGGCAGGAAGCGGTCGCGCTGCAGCCCGTCCTTGTACAGCTCGTCCGGCGGCCAGTTCGAGGTCGCGACGACGATCACGCCGAGCCCGAACAGCGCCTGGAACAGCCGGCCCAGGATCATGGCATCGGCGATGTCGACGACATGGAACTCGTCGAAGCACAGCAGCCAGGCTTCGTCGGCGATGCGGCGGGCCAGCGGCGGGATCGGGTCCGCGCTGTCGCCCTCGGCCGCGGCGCCCGACTGGCGCCATTCATGGATGCGCTGATGCACCTCGAGCATGAAGGCGTTGAAATGCACCCGGCGCTTCCGCGGCACCGGCGTGGTCTCGAAGAACAGGTCCATCAGCATGGACTTGCCGCGCCCGACGCCGCCCCAGAAGTACAGACCCCGCGGCGGGTCGATCACCGGTTTCTTCTTGCCGAAGCCGAGGCGGGACAGCAGGCCGTTGCCGCTCTCGGGCTCGGGCGGGGTGTAGCTGCGGAGCTGCCGGTGCAGCCGTTGCAGCTTCTCGACCGCGGCGGCCTGGGCCGGGTCGGGCCGCAGCACGCCCTCGGCGATCCGGCGGCGGTAGAGGGCAAGCGGCTCGTCTTGCGCTGCAACATCGGGCATGGCGAGGGTGCTTACCGCAAGCCTCGGCGAAATGCCAGACAAGGCGGCGCATTCCTGGCCTGAACCGGCGGCGCTTCGGGCGAAGGTGAGTAAGGTTCGCGACCGCAAACCCGCACCGCGCTCAGGGGCGTCACTATGTGCGCGCTTCGCCTGGGTTAAAATCTGCTACCGCTTGTTTGACATGCGCAATGGCCGCACGCAAACGGCCTTCATCCGCAAAATTTATTTTCATTAGCTTTGCCCAGTCTGAATTCCTGACCTCCGCCCACTTCTTGAATTTTTCATAGTCAAATCCTGGAAGATTTGCAAAATAGTAGCTGTGAATTATTCCTGGAATTAAGGGGCCGACGACGCGAAATTTCTCTGGACGGCCTTCCAATTTTGATTTGTAGATTAGACAGAGCGATTCTAAGTCACCTTCTCCAGCATATTCTTTGAGTTTATCAGCTAGATTTTCCACTTCGTCTTGGGCCACTTATTCCTCCTTGGACTTCTCCAGCCACGCGGCATAGTGCAGGGCCTGCATCACATCCTCACGATCCAGATAGGGATAATTGGCGAGGACCTCGTCGATGCTGTGACCGGCACCGATCTGGCCGGCGATCATGCCGACAGTGACCCTCATCCCGCGAATGCAGGCCCGCCCGCCCATCACCTCGGGCTGTTGGGTAATGCGGTCCAGCTGTCCCATGAGGCTCTCCGTCCTGACGCCGATCAAAGTTAACATGGCGCTTCGATAGCGGCGAGTGAACCGGCGGCGAGTCAGGCCGCGCGCAGGTCCAACTGAACCCGGCGCTCGACCAGGGCGAAGCCGGCGCGTTCATAGACCCGGCAGGCCGCCGGGTTGAGGTCATTGGTGGCCAGCAGCGCCGTGGTCACACCCTCGGCCCGCAGCACTGCCAGCAGGCCGGCCAGTACCCGTCCGGCCAAGCCTTCGCCGCGGCGGGCGGGGTCGACCAGGAAATTGCCGACCATCGCCCGGCTTCCGGATCGGGCAATGGCGCCGCCGGCGGCGACCGGGCTGCCATCCTCGACGATGGCGACGAAGGGCAGCGCCAGCATCCAGGCGGAGAACACCGTCGCCGGGTAATGCGCGGTGTAGAAGCGGCGCAGCGGCTCCAGCTCGGCCGCCCCCATCCGCCGACAGGCGAGGTCGGGCTCTGGAAGATCGTCCAGCGGCCGGGCGTAAAAGCGCAGCCCGTCCTCCAGCGCCAGCCGATCGCCGCAGGCGGGGCGCAACCGCTCCGCCTGATCCGGCGTCAGATGCAGCTCCAGCGGCCGGGGATCGGCCGTCAGGGACAGGAGGGCGGCGTCGCGGATGGCGCCGATCGGGGTGTAGATCGAAAGCCCGTCGAAATCGATGCCAAGGATCACGCCCTCCGGCTCCAGCCGTGCCGAGCGGCTGCGGTCGCGTGCGGCTGCAGCGTCGAGCGCCGCAGCCCAGTACAGGGCGAAGACCGGATGCCCGGCCACCAGGGCGCCGACCTTCGCCCGCTCCTCGCGGGACAGGTCGGCGACCGGGCGGAAGCCGGTCACACCACCCGGATGTTCTGGAACTGCCAGGGGTCCTCGGGGTCGATGTCCTCGGGGAACAGCTGGCCGCGGCCCTGCAGCGGATTCCAGTCGGTGAAGGCGCCGGCCAGTTCGCCGAGATAGGGCGCCGCCACCTGCAGCACCCGCTCGTGATCCATCTCCTCGGGCTCGACCAGGCCGCGGTCCGGGTTCTCGATCGCCCAGACCAGCCCGCCCAGCACCGCCGCCGTCACCTGCAGGCTGGTGGCGTTGTTGTGCGGCGCCAGCTCGCGCGCCTCGCCGATGGTCAGGCGCGAGCCATACCAGTAGGCGCCCTTGGCGTGGCCGGCCAGCAGCACGCCGAGCTCGTCCATGCCCTCGATGATCTCGTCCATCATCAGCCGCTTGTTCGGCTGCAGCTCGTAGTTGCGGCCGGCGAATTCATGCACCGACAGCACCGCGTCGTCGGACGGGTGGTAGGCGTAGTGCACGGTCGGCCGGTACTCCGGCTGGGCGCCCGACCCGATGGTCAGGTAGTCGGCCAGCGAGATCGCCTCGTTGTGGGTGATCAGGAAGCCGTGGATCGGCCCGGCCAGCGGGGTCCAGGTCCGCACCCGGGTCGCGGCGCCGGGGCGGGCCAGCCAGATCGCAGCCTGTGAGCCCTTTTCGTGGCGCCGGCCATCGGCCGGGAAGTGCCGCTCATGGCTGCCCCAGCCCAGCTCGGCCGGCTGGCAGCCCTCGCCGACGAAGCCGTCGATCGACCAGGTGTTGACGAATTCGCCCGGCTTCTTCGGGAAGCGGGCGACCTGGGTGTCGCGCTCGGCGACATGGATCACCTTGACGCCCAGGGTCTGCGCCAGGCTGGCCCAGCCGGCGCGGTCGGCCGGCACCGGCGGCTCGAAGCCGGTCGCGGCGGCGACGTCGAGCAGCGCCCGCTTGACGAAATGCGAGACCAGGCCGGGATTGGCGCCATGGGTCACCACCGCGGTCGGCGTGCCGGGGGCGCGGCCCAGCGCCAGAGCGGCCTCGCGCAGCGCATAGTTCGACCGGTCGGCCGGGCCGAGATTGGGGTCGGTGTAGCCGCCCAGCCAGGGCTCGATGCAGGTGTCGATGTAGAGCGCGCCGCGCTGCCGCGCCAGCTCGATCAGCGCCACCGAGGAGACGTCCACCGAGAGGTTGACCAGGGCGTCGCCCGGGCCGAGCAGCGGTTCGAGCAGTGTCCGATAATTGCTGCGTGTCACCGGTTCATGGATGAAGCGGACGCCGTAGAGTTCCGCCTCCTTCTGGCCTCTCGCCTCCGCCGTCACGATGGTGACGCGGTCGGGGGTCAGGGTCAGGTGCCGCAGCAGCAGCGGCAGCACGCCCTGGCCGATCGAGCCGAAACCGACCATGAGAATGCGGCCGGTGAAGGGTGTGCGTGCGGGTTTCGCCATTTAGAAGGACACTCCTCGAGTGTGTTGCGTGCAGGATCGCTCCGTGAGGTGGGCAGACCGTGGGGTGACTGGGCGGTTGATATGGAAAAAGCGCTGGGGTCACCAGCGCTTTTTTGTGACGTTTTACTGCGGTCGGACGCAGGTCAGCCGGCGCGTTCCAGCATCAGCTTCTTGATTTCGCCGATCGCCTTGGCGGGGTTCAGCCCCTTTGGGCAGGTCTTGGTGCAGTTCATGATGGTGTGGCAGCGGTAGAGGCGGAACGGGTCCTCCAGCGCGTCCAGCCGCTCGCCGGTCATCTCGTCCCGGCTGTCGGCGATCCAGCGATAGGCCTGCAGCAACACGGCCGGGCCGAGGTACTTGTCGCCGTTCCACCAGTAGCTCGGGCAGCTGGTGGTGCAGCAGAAGCACAGGATGCACTCGTACAGGCCGTCCAGCTTCTCGCGCTCCTCCGGGCTCTGCCGGCGCTCGCGGTCGGGCGGCGGCGGGCTCTCGGCCTGCAGCCAGGGCTTGATCGACGCGTATTGCGCGTAGATGTGGGTCAGTTCCGGCACCAGGTCCTTCACCACCGGCATGTGCGGCAGCGGGTAGATCTTGACGTCGCCCTGGACCTCTTCGATCGGCTTGAGGCAGGCCAGGGTGTTGGTGCCGTCGATGTTCATCGCGCAGGACCCGCAGATGCCCTCGCGGCAGGACCGCCGGAAGGTCAGGGTCGAGTCGATGTCGTTCTTGATGTGGATGATGGCGTCCAGGACCATCGGCCCGCAGCGCGCCAGGTCGATCTCGTAGGTGTCGAGCCGCGGATTCTCATCGGTGTCCGGGTTCCAACGATAGATCTTGAAGGTCCGCGGCTTCTTGATCTCGCCGGGGACCCGCACGGTCTTGCCGGGCTGGACCTTGGAATTGCGGGGCAGGGTGAATTCGGCCATGTCGTCCTCAGTACACCCGCGCCTTGGGCGGGAAGCTCTGGACCTCGTTGGTCATCGGCTGGAGATGGACCGGGCGGTAGTCGATGCGGGTCTTGCCGGCCTCGTCGATCCAGACGACGCTGTGCTTCATCCAGTCGACGTCGTTGCGGTCCGGGAAGTCCTCGCGGGCATGGGCGCCGCGGCTCTCCTCGCGATTGACGCCGGACCGGATGGTGGTCACGGCGTTGATCATCAGGTTCTCGAGCTCCAGCGTCTCCACCAGGTCCGAGTTCCAGATCAGCGACTTGTCGTCGACGCCCAGGCCCGGCTGCTTGCCCCAGGTGACGTCCATCTTCTCGCAGCCCTCGGCCAGGGTCTGGCCGGTGCGGAACACGGCGGCGTCGTTCTGCATCGTCCGCTGCATCTCCAGCCGCAGATCGGAGGTGCGGACCTCCTGCTTGGCGTGGCGCAGCCGGTCCAGCCGGTTCAGCGCGAACTGGCCGGCATCGGCCGGCACCGGCTTGTGCGTCTGGCCGGGCTTGATCAGCTCGGCGCAGCGGATCGCGGCGGCGCGGCCGAACACCACGAGGTCGAGCAGCGAGTTCGAGCCCAGCCGGTTGGCGCCGTGCACCGAGACGCAGGCGGCCTCGCCGATCGCCATCAGCCCCGGCACCACGCGGTTCGGATCGGCGGCGGTCGGGTTGACCACCTCGCAATGCACGTTGGTCGGCACGCCGCCCATGTTGTAGTGCACCGTCGGCAGGACCGGGATCGGCTCCTTGGTCACGTCGACGCCGGCGAAGATCTTGGCGCTCTCGGCGATGCCGGGCAGGCGGTGGTGGATGATGTCGGCGTCGAGATGCTCGACATGCAGGTGGATGTGGTCCTTGTTCGGGCCGACGCCGCGGCCTTCGCGGATCTCGATCGTCATCGACCGGCTGACCACGTCGCGCGACGCCAGGTCCTTGGCCGAGGGGGCGTAGCGCTCCATGAAGCGCTCACCCTCGGAATTGGTCAGGTACCCGCCTTCGCCGCGCACGCCCTCGGTGATCAGGCAGCCGGCGCCGTAGATCCCGGTCGGGTGGAACTGCACGAACTCCATGTCCTGCAGCGGCAGGCCGGCCCGCGCCGCCATGGCGCCGCCGTCCCCGGTGCAGGTGTGGGCCGAGGTGCAGGAGAAGTAGGCCCGGCCGTAGCCGCCGGTCGCCAGCACCGTCTGGTGGCCGAAGAAGCGGTGGATCGTGCCGTCGTCCAGGTTCCAGGCGACCACGCCGCGGCAGGCGCCTTCCTCGTCCATGATCAGGTCGATGGCGAAGTACTCGACGAAGAACTCCGCCTCGTGCTTCAGCGCCTGCTGGTACAGGGTGTGCAGCATGGCATGGCCGGTGCGGTCGGCCGCGGCGCAGGTGCGGTAGGCGCGGCCCTTGCCGTATTCGGTGGTCATGCCGCCGAAGGCGCGCTGGTAGATCTTGCCCTCCTCCGTGCGGCTGAAGGGCATGCCGTAATGCTCGAGCTCGATGATCGCCGGGATCGCCTCGCGGCACATGTACTCGATCGCGTCCTGGTCGCCGAGCCAGTCGGAGCCCTTGACGGTGTCGTACATGTGCCAGCGCCAGTCGTCCGGCCCCATGTTGCCGAGCGCGGCGGAGACGCCGCCCTGGGCCGCGACGGTGTGGCTGCGGGTCGGGAAGACCTTGGTGATGCAGGCGGTCTTCAGCCCCTTCTCGGCCATGCCGAAGGTGGCGCGCAGGCCGGCGCCGCCGCCGCCCACCACGACGACGTCGTAGGTGTGATCGATGAAGCTGTAGGACGCGGGCATCGGGTTATCCCAGGATGGCGATCTTGAGGACGGAGACGGTCATCGCCGCCGCCAGGAACACGGCCAGGCCCTTGGTCGCCAGGTCGGCGACCAGCTTGGTGTAGTGGCCGTGGACGTAGTCCTCATAGACCTCGGTCAGGCCATTGGCGGCGTGATGCAGGCCGATGGCGATGAACAGGATGAACAGGGCGGCGTTGACCGGATGGGCCAGCCAGGCCCGGACCACCGGCAGCGGCGCACCGAGATGGGCGATCACCGCGATCACGAACCAGATGGTCAGCGGGATCAGCGCCAGCGCGGTGACGCGCAGGCCGCGCCAATGGGCGAAGCCGGACTTGGCGGAGCCGAGGCCGCGGGCATGGGCCAGCGGGTTGCGCAGGGAAACGTGCTTGGTCGTCATCACCACACCACCAGGCCGATGATCCAGGCCAGCACGGTCAGCACCGCGGTGGCGATCAGCACGGCATAGCCGGTCTTGTGCATGGTCGGCAGGTCGTAGCCCCAGCCGGCGTCCCAGGCCAGGTGCCGGATGCCGGCACAGAGATGGTAGAACAGCGCCGCCGTCCAGCCGAACAGCATCAGGAGGCCGAGCCAGGAGCCGATGAACCACTGCGCCGCCGCGAAGGCCTCGGGGCCGGCGGCCGCCGCGATCACCCACCAGGCCAGCAGCAGGGTGCCGATGGCCAGGGCGATGCCGGTGCCGCGATGGAAGATCGAGAGCGCGCTGCTCATCTGCGGACGGTAGATCTGCAGATGGGGCGACAGGGGCCTCGGCCGTTTCTGAGGAACTGCCTCGGAGGCGGACATGCGGATCTACTCCGATGCGCAAATTGGGCATCAGGCGCGGGCGCGGCCTGTCGCGATCGAGCCTGAACGGGTCGTCAGTGACTTACGCGCCGCACTGCAGCAAGTCAACGAACAGGCCAATAGTTTCAAGCAGATGCGAGCCATTCGCAACTGGGGCCGGCCGGGCCTTGGAATGCCCGCAACCGCTACAGGCCGCTGCGTTCGGCGATGGCGCGGTGCATCGCCACCACCCGCTCCGCATCGCTGACATGCAGCGCCTCGACCAGCCGGCCGTCGACGACGGTGACGCCCTGGCCGGCGGCCAGCGCCGCGGCATGGGCGGCGATCACGCGCAGCGCGGTCTCCACCGCCTCCGTGCTCGGGGCGAAGGCGGCATTGGCGGCGGCAAGGGTCTTCGGATGGATCAGCGACTTGCCGTCGAAGCCCAGCGCCGCGCCCTGGCGGCATGATTCGGCGAAGCCGGGCGCGTCCTCGAGGTCGAGATGGACGCCGTCGATCACTGCCAGGCCATGGGCGCGGCCGGCCAGCAGGCACAGGCCCAGCGCGGTCAGCAGCGGCTGCCGCCCCGGCTCATGCGCCGCCCGCAGGTCCTTGGCCAGGTCCGAGGTGCCGAGGATCAGCCCGGCCAGGCGGCCCCCAGCTTGGCGCGACGAGGACCCGGCGACGGCAGCGGAATTCAGCACGCCGAGCGGCGTCTCGACCATGCACCACAGCGCCAGGCTGTCCGGCGCGCCGGCGGCGGTCAGCGCGGCCTCGGCCGCCTTCACCGTCTCCGGCCGCTCGACCTTGGACAGGACGATGCCGTCGGCGCCGCTGCCGGCCAGGGCGGCCAGATCGTCGGCGCCCCAGGGCGTGTCGGCGGCGTTGGCGCGGACCAGCAGCTCGCGCGGCCCCCAGCCGCCGGCCCGGACGGCGGCCACCACCCGCTCGCGCGCCGCGACCTTGGCGTCCGGCGCCACCGCGTCCTCCAGGTCCAGGATCAGCCCGTCGGCGTCCAGGGTGCGCGCCTTGTCCAGCGCCCGCGGGTTCGAGCCGGGGACATAGAGCAGCGAGCGGCGGGGGCGGATGGTCATGGCACCTCGCTACCTGTCATGGCCGGGCAGTCCAAGACCGCCGACGAAGGGGTTCCGAATGGTCAGGCCGTCGATCGTCTGGCCGTCCTGCATGTCCTCGGAATAGAGAGTCCGGCACTGCGCCTGGAGCGCCGCGGCGATGATCGACGCGTCGTAGACATGATAGCCGTGGCGCTCCGCGATCCGCAGCGCCGCGTCATGGATCTCGACCGTGACCGGCTCGACCGGCCCGCAGAGGGCGCGGATGGCGGACAGCGCCTCGGTGATCTCGTCCCATGACAGGCCGAGCTTGCGGCGGGCGACCGCCGCGAACTCGTTCAGCACCTGCACGCTGATCACGCCGCCGGCCGTGAGCAGCGCCTCGGCGGTCGCGGTCCGCGGATCATCGCGGGCGATGGCGTAGAGCAGGATATTGGTGTCGAGGAAGGCTTCAGCGTTCATTCGCTTCGTCGCGATCGAAGCGGAAGCCGGGCGGCAGCGGGCGCTGCAGCCGGCGCAACCGGTCCAGTGCCTGCTGCCGGCTGTGGTCGCGATCGACCAGGAAGGCGCGGTCGGCCGCGATGCGGATCTCGATCTCGTCGCCTTCCTTCAGATCCAGCGCCTCGACGACGGTCGAAGGCAGCCGCACCGCCAGGCTGTTGCCCCACTTCGCCACGCGCATGCCATCACCATGATATACGTTGATACTTGTATATCATGTGGTGCGCCGGCCGCCAACCCGAGACCGTGAATCGCCCCCGTGACCGCCGTCACATCTCATTCACGGAAGGCGGCGTAGACATGATCTCGGGCCTTGAGCCCGAGGACAAGGTCATGATGCTTCGCACGATCATCTGGGTTTACGGTGTTCTTCTGCTGGTCGGCTTCTACATGGGCTCGATGCCCATCTGAGCCGCCGCGACACGGACGATACAATTCGGCCGTCCCGTCGACATCCCCCGGATACAGTCCGCACCTAATCTTCCCCTGCATCGGATGCCGCCGCCGGCGGCGCGAGGGAGGGGACGATGGTGCTGCGGACGGTGCTGTGGGGCTACGGCGTGATGGTGCTGCTGGGCCTCTATACGGGCGCAGCGCCGCTCTGACCCGCCTCTCTCAGGCCGACCCGGCCTTCCCGCGATCAAGATAGTAGCGCAGCAGCGCGATCGAGCTGTCGTCATCCCACTCGGCGGCGCCTTCCTGGCGGCCGACCACGGTGCCGTCACGGTCGATCAGCAGCGTCGTCGGCAGGCCGCGGGCGCCGAACTGCGCCGGCGACCGGCCGCCGGGGTCGAGATAGGGCGCCAGCGCCGCGATCTTGTGGGCGTCGAAGAAGGGCTGCACCTTGGCCAGCCCCTCGCGGTCGATCGACAGCGCCAGCACGGCGAAGTCGGCGCCGCCCAGCTTCGCCTGCAGCCGGTCCAGCGCCGGCATCTCCTTGACGCAAGGGGCGCACCAGGTCGCCCACAGATTGACCAGCACCACCTTGCCCTTGAAGTCGGCGAGACGAAGGGTGTTGCCCGCGGCGTCGGAGAAGGTAATCTCCGGTGCCGGCTCAGGCCGGTCGGCCAGGACGAAGCTGGCGACGGTGCCGCCCAAGGGCGGCCGGCCCTCCGGGGTCCGCAGCGTCCACCAGGCCGCACCCGCCGCCAGCAGCAGCGCCAGGCCGGCCGCGCCCGCGGCGATCGTTGCTCTCTTCCTCATCCGGTCCGCACCCCATGTCCGATCCGACCCAGCTTGCCACCCCCGTCGTGCCCGATAAAGGCACCAATCCGATGTGGGGCGGCCGCTTCGCCGCCGGCCCGGCCGCGATCATGGAGCGGATCAACGCCTCGATCGGCTTCGACCGCAAGCTCTGGGCGCAGGACATCGCCGGGTCGCGCGCTCATGTCGCAATGCTTGCCGTTCAGGGCATCGTGTCCGCCGCGGACGCCGCCGCGATCGACCGCGGCCTCGCGCAGATCGCCGGCGAGATCGCCGAGGGCCGCTTCGAGTTCAAGACCTCGCTCGAGGACATCCACTTCAACGTGGAGTCGCGGCTGACCGAGATCATCGGCCCGGCCGCCGGGCGCCTGCACACGGCGCGCAGCCGCAACGACCAGGTGGCGACCGATTTCCGCCTGTGGGTGCGCGACGCCTTCGACCGGCTGGAGCAGGGGCTGCAGGCGCTGCAGGCGGCGCTGATCGGCCAGGCCGAGCGGCATGTCGACACCATCCTGCCCGGCTTCACCCATCTGCAGGTGGCACAGCCGGTCACCTTCGGCCATCACCTGCTGGCCTATGTCGAGATGCTGGGCCGCGACCGCAGCCGCGTCGCCGACGCCCGCGCCCGGGCCAATGAATGTCCGCTCGGCGCCGCGGCCCTGGCCGGCACGCCCTATCCGATCGACCGGCACATGACGGCGCAGGCGCTCGGCTTCGACCGGCCGACCGCCAATTCGCTCGACAGCGTCTCTGACCGCGACTTCGCGCTCGACTACCTCGCCACCGCCGGCATCTGCGCCATGCACCTGTCGCGGCTGGCGGAGGAGATCGTGTTCTGGTCGACGCCGCAGTTCCGCTTCGTCCGCCTGTCCGACGGCTTCTCGACCGGGTCGTCGATCATGCCGCAGAAGCGCAACCCGGACGCGGCGGAGCTGGTGCGCGGCAAGGCCGGCCGGGTGTTCGGCAGCCTGGCCGCGCTGCTGACCGTGATGAAGGGCCTGCCCCTGACCTACCAGAAGGACATGCAGGAGGATAAGGAGCCGGTGTTCGACGCCGACGACACGCTGATGCTGTGCCTGGCCGCCATGACCGGCATGGTCGAGAGCTGGACCGTCAATGCCGAGGCGATGCGCCGGGCCACCGAGGCCGGCTTCCCGACCGCGACCGACCTGGCCGACTGGCTGGTGCGCACGCTCGGCGTGCCGTTCCGCGACGCCCACCACATCACCGGCCACCTGGTGAAACGGGCGGAGGACAAGGGCTGCCGCCTGTCCGACCTGCCGCTCGCCGAGATGCAGGCGGTCCATGCCGGCATCACCGACGCCGTCTACGCCGTGCTGACCGCCGAGGCCTCGGTCGCCAGCCGCAAGAGCCATGGCGGCACCGCGCCCGACCGGGTGCGCGAGGCCGTCCAAGCCGCAAAGGAGCGTTTCCTATGAGATCTGCCGTCATCCTGAGGCTGCTCCTCGCCGTCACCCTCGGGTGCGGCCTCGTCGCCTGCGGCAAGAAGGCGGCGTCGGTCAGCGCCCCCGACAGCAAGACCTCGGCCTATCCGCGGAGCTACCCGAGCACATGACCGCTTTCGCTTACCAGAACGGCGCCCTCTTCGCCGAGGATGTCGACCTCGCCGCCGTGGCCGCGCAGGTCGGCACGCCGGCCTATGTCTACTCGACCGCGGCGCTGGTCGCGAACTATCGCGCCTATGTTGACGCGCTGGCCGGGCTGCCGATCGCAGTCTGCTTCGCCGCCAAGGCCAATTCCAACCTCGCGGTGCTGCGCACCCTGGTGCAGCAGGGCGCCGGCATCGACGTGGTCTCGACCGGCGAGATGAAGCGGGCGCTCGCCGCCGGCTGCCCGGCCGACCGCATCGTCTTCTCCGGCATCGGCAAGACCGTGGAGGATCTGGAGGCGGCCCTCTTGGCCGGCATCCACCAGATCAACGTGGAGTCGCTGCAGGAGCTGGAGCTGCTGTCGCAGGTGGCTGTCCGGCTGCGGCGCGACGCGGTCGTCGCCTTCCGGGTGAATCCGGATGTCGACGCCAAGACCCACACCAAGATCTCGACCGGCCGCAAGGGCGACAAGTTCGGCATCGAGCTCGAGGACGCGCCGGTGGCCTATGAGCGGGCGCGGGTCCTGCCCGGAATCCGCCCGGTCGGCATCGCCGCCCATATCGGCAGCCAGCTGCTCGACCTGTCGCCTTATCGCGACGCCTATCGCCGCCTGGCCGAGCTGGTGCGCGAGCTGCGCGCCGCCGGCCATGTGGTCGAGCGGCTCGATCTCGGCGGCGGCATCGGCATCTCCTACAAGGGCGACCCGGCGCCGGCGCTGGCCGACTATGCCCGCATCGTGCGCGAGACGGTGGGCGACCTGGGCTGCCATCTGATGGTGGAACCCGGCCGGTCGATCTGCGGCGATGCCGGCGTCCTATTGTCGCGGGTGATCTTCATCAAGCCGGGGCGGACGCGTAACTTCGTCATCCTCGACGCGGCGATGAACGACCTGATCCGGCCGGCGATGTACGACGCCTGGCACGGCATCGTGCCGCTGCGCCAGCCGGCGGAAGGCGCGGCCGAGGCCGAATTCGACGTGGTCGGCCCGGTCTGCGAGAGCAGCGACACCTTCGCCAAGGCGCGGTCCCTGCCGCCGCTGGCCGCCGGCGACCTGGTCGCCTTCACCGGCGCCGGGGCCTATGGCGCGGTGATGGCGTCGACCTACAACACCCGGCCGCTGGTGCCGGAGGTGCTGGTCGACAAAGATCGGTTTGCACTCGTCAGAAAACGGCCCACATTTGAAGAGATGGTCGCCGGGGAGAGCCTGCCGCCCTGGCTGGCCCGGGATGGACTGACTACGAAGGCGTAGGAGGAGAGGTGGCCCGCAGCCCGACGGAGGCCCCTAGGTCGACGGAGCCGGCCGAGCCGCGCGTAAAGATCGCGCTGGCGTGGCTGGCTGCGGCCTGGGAGGCGGCATGGCGCGCCGCCTGGCCTGTCGCCACCGTGCTCGGCGCCTTCCTCGTCCTCGCCGGCTTCGACCTGCTGCCCGACCTGCCGGGCTGGCTGCATGCCCTGATCCTGGTCGCCTTCGCCGCGGCGCTGGTCGTCGCCAGCCGGCCGCTGTGGCGGCTGCGCCTGCCCGATGGCCTCGCGGCACGGCGCCGGCTGGAGCGCGACAGCGGCCTCGAGCACCGGCCGCTGACCGCCCTGCACGACACCCAGGCCACCGGCACCTCCGACCCGCTCAGCCGCGTGCTGTGGCAGCGCCACCTGGCCCAGCGCGCCGCCCAGCTGCGCCTGCTCAAGCCCCGCCTGCCGCGGCCGCGCAACGCCGAGGCCGACCGCTTCGCCCTGCGCGGCCTGGTGGTGATCGGGCTGATCCTGGCCGTGGTCGCCGCCGGCGACGACTGGCGCGGGCGGCTCGGCCGCGCATTCTCGCCCGGGCTGTTCGGCGCCTCCGCCGCCACCGCGCCGCGGCTCGACCTGTTCGTCACCCCGCCCTCCTACACCGGACGGCCGCCGATCTACCTTACCGCCGGCCAAGTGGCCGCGCCCGGCCAGCCGGCGCCGGGGCCGGTCGAGATCCCGATCGGCAGCGCCCTGGTCGGCCGGGTCGCCGGCGGCGATGAGGCCCCGACTCTCAGCCTCGCCGGCAGCGACACCGCCTTCACCCCGATCGAAGGTGGCAATTACGAGCTCCAGGCCAAGGTCACCGGCGGCGACCGGCTGTCGGTCAGCCAGGACGGCACGGTGCTGGGCGACTGGCCGGTGAAGGTGCTGCCCGATGCGCCGCCGACCGTCGCCTTCACCGACAAGCCGAAGCCGACCGAGCGCCAGGCGCTGCGGCTCGACGCCACCGCGACCGACGATTACGGCATCGCCACCCTGACCGCGACCGTCACCCTGGCCCCCGGCGCGCCGGCGGTGCTGGACCAGACGCCGATGACCATCCCGCTGTCGGTGCCGGGCCGCTGGCCGCGCGAGGTCAAGACCACCTCCTACCAGGACCTGACGCCGCATGCCTGGGCCGGGCAGGCGGCCGACATCGTGCTGACCGCGACCGACGCGGCAGGCCAGAGCACCAAGACCGGGCCGGAGCGGGTGACGCTGCCGGAGCGCGAGTTCCACCACCCGGTGGCCCGCGCCATCATCGAGCAGCGCCGGATCCTGACCCTGCAGCCGGAGCAGTCGGAGACCGTGGCCGAGACGCTCGACATGCTGTCGCAGCGGCCGGACCGCTACTATGACGACCGGGTGGTGTTCCTGGCGCTGCGCACCGCCGCCCGGCGGCTGTTCTTCGCCCGGGACGACCCGAAGCCGCATGTCGCGCCGCTGCGCGACCTGTTGTGGGATACCGCGCTCCGGATCGAGGACGGCGACATGTCGCTGGCCGAGCGGTCGCTGCGCGACGCGCAGCAGCGCCTGGCCGACGCGCTGGAGCGCAATGCCAGCGACGAGGAGATCAAGCAGCTGACCGACGAGCTGCGCCGGGCGATGGACCGCTACCTGCAGGCGATGGCCGAGCAGATGCGGGACAAGATGCAGCGCGGCGAGCTGAAGGAGATGCCGCTGCCGCCGGACGCGCAGATCATGGACCGGAAGCAGTTCCAGGACATGATCGACCGGATGCAGCAGCTGTCCGAATCCGGCGCCAAGGATCAGGCGCGCGAGCTGCTGTCCCAGATGCAGAACATGATGGAAAACCTGCAGATGGGGCAGATGAGCCAGCAGCAGGCCGAGGCGCAGCAGCGCGCCATGAACCTGCTGAAGGACCTGCAGAAGCTGACCAATGCGCAGCGTCAGCTGCTCGACCAGACCTATCGCCAGCAGCAGGCCCAGGAGGGCGGCGAGGAGGGCGACCCGTCGCAGCAGGGCACGCCGGAGCAGAACGCCCAGACCCAGGAGGCTCTGCGCCGGGCGCTGGGCGAGCTGATGCGCGAGCTCGGCGAGATGGGCGGCGACATCCCGATGCCGCTCGGCCGGGCCGAGCGGGCGATGAAGCAGGCGGGCGACGCCCTGGGCCAGGGCGACCCCGGCGGCGCCGTGCCGTCGCAGACCGAGGCGCTGGACCAGCTGCAGCAGGGGCTGCAGGGCATGGCGCAGCAGATGATGGAGGCCATGGGCGCCCAGCCGGGCATGGTCGGCCGGGCCCAGAACGGGCAGATGTTCGAGAACCAGGATCCGCTGGGCCGGCCGATGACCAACAGCGGCGGCACCACCGACGGCGATGTCGGCCTGCCGACCAAATTCGACACCGAACGCGCCCGCGCCATCCTCGACGAGCTGCGCCAGCGGCTGAACGATCGCTCGCGCCCGCCGCCGGAACGGGATTATATCGAGAGGCTGCTGCGCCAATTCTGAGCGCGGCCATTTCCGCCAGGACGAGGACCAACGTGACGGCGATCACGCTCGAGACGATCCGCGCGGCGCGCGCCCGCATCGCCCCCTATGTGCTGCGCACCCCGACCCTGCCGCGCGAGCTGCTCAGCAGCCTGCTCGGCCTGCCGGTGGTGACGAAGCTGGAGCTGCTGCAGCATGGCGGCTCGTTCAAGGCGCGCGGCGCCTTCAACGCCATGCTCAGCCTGGGCGAGGCCGAGCGGGCGGCCGGGGTGGTCGCGGTCTCCGGCGGCAACCACGCGCTCGGCGTCGCCTATGCCGCCCGCGTGCTGGGGCTGGACGCCACGCTGATCATGCCGAATGCGACGCCGGAAAACTACGTCGCCGGCACCCGCGCCGAAGGGGCGGAGGTGGTGCTGGTCGCCGACATCGCCGCCGCCTTCACCGAGGCCGAGCGCCAGGCCGCCGCCGGCCGCACCCTGATCCACCCCTTCGACGACCCGCGGGTGATCTCCGGCCAGGGCACGATGGGGCTGGAGCTGTTGGAGGACGCGCCGGACACCACCGACATCATCGCGTCGATCGGCGGCGGCGGCATGATCTCGGGCGTCATCACCGCGGTGAAGGCGCTGCGGCCGGAGATCCGGATCTGGGGCGTCGAGACCGAGGGCGCCGACGCCATGAGCCAGGCCCTGGCCGCCGGCAAGCCGGTGCGCCTGCCGGCCATCACCTCGATCTCCACCACGCTGGGCGCGCCCTCGGTCTCCGAGCGCACGCTGGCCATCGTGCGTGATGCGGTGGAGGAGGTGCTGGTGGTGCCGGACGCCGAGGCGGTGCGCGGCGTCCAGGTCCTGGCCGAGCAGGCCAAGGTGGTGACCGAGCCCGCCGCCGGCTGCACCCTGGCCGCGGCGCTGCGCCTGAAGGACCGGCTGCCGCGCGACGCACGGTTGGCGCTGATCCTGTGCGGCGGCAACGTCTCGCTGGCCGACATCGAACGCTGGCGCGCCCGCTTCGGCATCAGCTGATCCAGCACGCCTACCTCCCAGGTAATCGCTTCCACGCCCCCGCCTGCGCTCTCATCCGCCCACACCAGCGGAGAGAGAGACCCATGATCGAGACCCGCGACGGCACCCTGCTTCGCGTCAAGGACATCGGGCGGGGGCGCCCGATCCTGTTCCTGCACGGTTTCACCCTCTGCGCCGAGATCTGGGAATGGCAGATGACGGAGCTGGCCGCGGCCGGGTTGCGCTGCCTGGCCTATGACCGGCGCGGCCACGGCCGGTCGGACCATCCCGGCGACGGCTATGATTTCGACACCCTGGCCGACGACCTCGCGGCGGTGATTGCGGCGCTCGACCTGCGTGAGGTCACCCTGGTCGGGCACTCGATGGCGATCGGCGAGATCGCCCGCACTCTGTCGCGCCACGGCGCGGGCCGGGTGGCGCGGATCGTCCTGGCGGCGCCGCTGCCGCCGTGCCCGGCCCTGGCCTTCCCGCCGGACGTCGGTGGCCGGACCGTCTTCGACCACGCCATCGAGGGCCTGCGCGCCGACCGGCCGGCCTATTACGCCGCCAATGGCGAGGCGCTGTTCGGCCCCGGCTGCTCGCCGGAGCTGGTGCGCTGGGGCCTCGACCTGGCGCTGCAGACCGCGCTGTGGGCCGCGATCGGCTGCCAGCGCGCCAACGCCACCGCGGATTTTCGGGCCGACCTCCAAGCCGTCACCGTCCCGACACTGGTCCTGCAGGGCGACGGCGACCGCCTGGCGCCGGCCGATCTCTGCGGCCGTGCCGTCGCCGAGGCGATCCCCGGCAGCCGGATCGAGATCTATCCGGGCGCGCCGCACGGCCTGTTCCTGACCGAGAAGGAACGCTTCAGCCGCGACCTGCTGGGCTTCATCCGGGGCTGAGGGGCGATCCCCGACCCGACACCCGGGTGCTGGCTACGGTGCGCTGCCGGTCTGCGCCCCGATCTCCAGCCGGGTGGCGGCGTCGGGCGTGGCCTCGACCGTTACCGCCACCTGCACCGACTCGTCAGGCGCCAGCGATTCGGTGGTCACCACCAGCGGTGTGCGCGCCACCACGGTGCGGCGGGCGTCCAGCAGGCGCACCTCGATCGGCGGCACCGGGCGGGTGACCATGGCCCGGTTCTCGACCCGCCCGGTGACCACAACCTGCTCCACGCCGCTGCCGGCGACGCGCCGCACCTCCAGCTCCCGCAGCACAAGCCCGCGGCCCAGTGCGCCGGTCTCGACCGGCTGCGCCACCGGCACGCCGATGGTGTCGTATAGGCGGATCGCCGGCGGCCAGAAGCGGACGATCGAATCGCGCGCGAAATAGCCCACCCCGGCCAGGCCGCCGACCAGCAGCACCGCCAGTGCCAGGCTGACCGCCGGCCCGTCGCGCCGGCGCGGCGTGATCACCACCGGCAGGTTGGTGATATGCCCCGCGGCCGAGGGCGGAGTCGCCGCCCGCGCCGCCGGGCCGACCAGCACCGGCTGCGGCTCGGGGGCCGGCGCCGCCGCCGTCACCTGCTCGACCGCCGATTCGCGCCACAGATGGCCGCAGCGGGCGCATTTGACGCGCCGGCCGTCGGGGCCGATCGCCGCCGGATCGACGAGGTAACGGGTCGAACAGCTGGGGCAGGTGACGATCATGGCGCGTTATCGCATGCCGCCTTGCCGCTGCCTATATCATCCGAGGCAATTTTGTGAATGGCGCGAAGGAGTTGCGGAACCAGGCCGAAGGATGTCGCTCCGGGGGCCGTGACGCGGCCGCATAATCTTGCCACGATCCGCCCCTTTCCTGTCCGGGCGCCGTGACCGCGGCCGCGGCGCAACAGCGTTCTGTTTGTATGTCGATCACCGTTGACCCTTCCCCCAAGCCCCGGCCCTGGCGCCGCCGCCTGCGCCGGATACTGCTGCTGCTGATCGTGCTGGCGGTGGCCTGGGGGCTGGGTCTGGCTTGGTTCGTGGCCCAGGCCGGGCGCGGCGGCGAGGTCGACCCCGACCACACCGACGCCATCGTCGTGCTGACCGGCGGCAGCGAGCGGCTGCGCGCCGGGCTCGACCTGCTGGCCCGCGGCGTGGCCGAGCGGCTGCTGGTCAGCGGCGTGCATCGCGACGTCAGGCTGGAGGAGCTGTTCGCCCTGTCGCCGACCGATGATTCACTGCGCTGCTGCGTCGACCTCGGCTACGCCGCCAGCGACACCATCGGCAACGCGCAGGAGGCGGCGGCCTGGATGCGGGCGCATGGCTTCCACAGCCTGCGCCTGGTCACCTCGAACTACCACATGCCGCGCAGCATGCTGGAGTTCCGGGCCGCGATGCCGGAGATCGAGATCAAGCGCCAGCCGGTCGATCCCGGGACGGTGCATCTCGACCGCTGGTGGGCCTGGCCCGGCACGGCGCGGCTGATCGTCTCCGAATACAACAAATTCCTGGTTGCGCTGGCGCGTGTCACCCTGGGCAGGATATAGGGCGTCATGACCATCCTGCGCTCAGCCCTCTTCAACCTGCTGTTCTTCGGCTGGACCGCGCTGTGCTGCCTCGCCCTGCTGCCGGCGCTGTTCCTGCCGCATCGCGTGACGATGGCCTGGATCTTCGTCTGGCTGCGTGGCGTGCATTGGCTGGAGAAGACCATCCTCGGCATCGACTATCGCGTGGTCGGGCGCGAGAACCTGCCGGCCGGCGCCTGCATCGTCGCCGCCAAGCACCAGTCGGCCTGGGAGACGCTGAAGCTGCACCTGCTGCTGCCCGACCCGGCGATCGTGCTGAAGTCCGAGCTGCTGAAGGTCCCGGTCTGGGGCAAGTACCTGCTGAAGACCGGCATGATCCCGGTCGACCGCGGCGCCGGCAGCCGGGCGGTCCGCGACATGGTCGACCACGCCAAGGTCCGGGCCGCGGAGGGCCGGCCGATCGCGATCTTCCCGCAGGGCACCCGCACCGCGCCCGGCACCTGGCGGCCCTATCGTATCGGCGTCGGCGCGCTCTATGAGGGGCTGGGCGTGCCGGTGGTGCCGATGGCGCTGAACTCCGGCGTGTTCTGGGGCCGCCGCGCCTTCCGCAAGCGGCCCGGCACGATCACGGTCGAGTTCCTGCCGCCGATCCCGCCCGGCCTGCCGCGCGAGGAGATGATGCGGCGGCTGGAGGACGAGCTGGAGACGGCGTCCGAGCGCCTGTCGGTCGCCGCCGGCGGCCCGCCGACGCCGCGCCCGGCCGGGGCGACGGCCACGGTCTGACCGCGGGTTGCGCAGTCTCCGTCCGATCCTGCTTTTCGTCGCGGTCGCCGGCCTGTCGCTGCTCGCCGTGGCGCTGGTGCTGCGCCTGCCCGGCGCCGCCGCGCTGACCGGCAATGCCGATGTCCTCTATCTGCCGGCGCTGTTCGACGACCTGCATCGCGGCCTCGACGCGCTGCGCGGCTGGCACCTGACGCCCGGCCCCTATGTCTTTCCGGACATGCTGGTCTACGGCCTGGCCGACCTCGCGACCGGCGATTTCCGCCAGGCCCTGCCGCTGGCCGCGGCGCTGCAGCTCGGCCTGCTGCTGCTGCTCGGCGGCGCCGTGCACCGCGCCGCCGGCGGCCGCTCCGCCGCCATGGCCGTGGCCGCCTTCGCGGTCGTGCTGGCGCTGCTCTTCGCCTTCGGCTGGGGGCTGGCCGGGGCCTATGCGCTGAACTGGCTGATCTACCCCTTCGTCGTCACCTTCCATTTCGGCGCCATCCTGGTCGCGGCCGCGGTGCTGCTGCTGGTGCTGCGCCAGCTCGACCGGCCGGGCCCATGGCCGCTGGTCGGGCTGGCCGGGCTGATCCTGGCCGGAGTGCTGTCGGACAGCTTCGTCCTGCCCTATGCCGCCGCCCCGGCCCTGGCGCTGTCGCTGCTCTGCGCCCCGACGCCGCGCATCCGCGGCGCGGCCCTGGCGGCCGCGGCGGTGGTCGGCACTGCGTCGCTCGCCGCCTTCCTGCTGCAGGGCTGGATCAACCCGCTGAACGAGGTCTATCGAGACCAGCTCGACCTCGGCATCGGCTACGGCCTGTTCCGCCTCGGCAGCGTGCTCTGGCCGGCGGATCCGGCGGAGCTGGCGGTCAATCTCGGCCTGATCGCCTTCGCCC
Source organism: Inquilinus sp. CA228 (assembly GCF_052078665.1). Lineage (NCBI taxonomy): Bacteria > Pseudomonadati > Pseudomonadota > Alphaproteobacteria > Rhodospirillales > Rhodospirillaceae > Inquilinus > Inquilinus sp. CA228. The sequence continues at coordinate 38,429 of NZ_JBQJIK010000024.1, forward strand.
TGCTGCCGGTTGCCCGCACGCTCGCGGTGCTGCGCGGCCTGGCGGCCGGGGAGCGCGAGATCGCACCGTCGGACCGGATCGCGGTCTTCGCAGCCGCGTCCTCGCTGGCCACGCTGCTGGCGGTGGTGCTGTTCGGCATTTTCCGCGACGAGTCCTTCCTGCGCTATTTCCAGCCCTGGCTGTTCCTGACCGCGGTCTGGCTCGCCCATCTCGCCGCCGATCGGCTGCGGGTGCCGGCCTGGCCGGTGGGGGCGGTCCTGGCGGTGCTGCTGGCTGTGGCCGCCGCGCTCTGGGCCCGGCCGGACCAACTGGCGGCGCGGATCGAGCTGCCGCGGACGCTCGCCTGCTTCCAGGGTCCGGTCGCCGGCCTCGCCGGCTACTGGTGGGCCAAGCCGCTGATGCTGCATTCCGAACGCCGCGTCCAGATCGTCCAGGTGGCCCGCAACGGCGCCCCCTATCACTGGATCGTCAACCAGGACTGGGCCCGCCGCGACTGGGCCGGCGGCGCCGGCGCCCCGCCCTTCGGCTTCATCCTGATGGACGGGCTGAACCCCCGCGCCGTGATCGCCCGCTACGGCATGCCGGACCGGGTCGAGCGCTGCGCCGGCATCCCGCTGTGGCGCTATGACGACCCCGACCGGCTGCGCGGCCCCCTGGCCGCCGCCGTGCCGGTCACGCTGCCGGACTGATCGCCCGGTCGTCTGCGGCGGGAGCCTCGGCTATGGTCGGGGGACACGCCGTTCATCACGATCCATCCGAAACCGGAGTCTCCCGATGACGACCGCCCTGTTCGATGCCGCGCCGGCCGCCGATCCCGCCCTGTCGCCGCGGATCGACGCCGCGATCGACCGGGCGCTGGCGGAGAAGCGCATCGTCGGCACGGTGGTGCTGGCGGCGCAGGACGGCCGGCTGGTGTACCGCCGCGCGGCCGGCCTGGCCGACCGCGAGGCCGGGCGGCCGGTGCGCGAGGACTCGGTGTTCCTCTACGCCTCGCTGACCAAGCCGATCGTCACCGCCGCCGCCCTGCGGCTGGTGGAGGAGGGACGGATCGCCCGGGCCGACCCGGTGACGAAGTTCCTGCCCGACTTCCGGCCGAAGCTGGCCGACGGCACCGAGCCCGTCATCACCATCCATCACCTGCTGACCCACACCGCGGGCCTGATCTACGGCTTCGCCGAGCCGGCGGACGGCCCCTATCACCGCGCCGGCGTCTCCGACGGGCTCGACGCGCCGGGCCGGTCCTTCGCCGAGAATCTGCGCCGCATCGCCTCGGCGCCGCTGGCCGTCGCGCCGGGCTCGGCCTGGGCCTATTCGCTGGCGCTCGACGTGCTCGGCGCCGCGCTGGAGCAGGCGGCCGGGGAAAGCCTGGCTGAGCTGGTGCGAAGCCGCGTCACGGGACCGCTCGGGCTGCAGGACACCGGCTTCTTCCCGCCGGATCGGTCGCGCCTGGCGAGCGCCTATGCCGATGCGGTGCCGGAACCGCTGCGGATGGGCGACAGCTACGTCATCCCGGCACCGCAGCCCTTCGCCGGGCTCAGCTTCGCCCCCGACCGCATCTTCGACCCGGCCTCCTACCCCTCCGGCGGCGCCGGCATGGCGGGCACGGCGGGCGACTTCCTGGTGTTCCTCGAAGCCCTGCGCCAGGGCGGCGCGCCGATCCTGCGGCCGGAGACGGTGCAGGCCATGGCCACCGGGCAGATCCCGGGGCTGGCGATGCCGGAGTCGCCGGGCACCACCTTCGGCTACGGCTTCGCGCTGGTGACCGATCCGGCGGCGGCCGGGGTGCCGATGACCGCCGGGACCTGGCGCTGGGGCGGCGTCTACGGCCATTCCTGGTTCGTCGACCCGGCGCGGCGGCTGAGCGTCGTCGGCCTCACCAACACCGCGTTCGAGGGCATGAACGGTCGGTTCGTCGCCGATCTGCGCGCCGCGATCTATGTCGGGCTGGAATAGCGGGATCCTGGGGGCGGCCACTGTCCCTGGTTGACCGGGCCTGACCGCACCCCCATCCTTTGGGGGTGCGTCTGTCTGCGGGAGGTCCATGGTGGCCGAGCCGGGCGATATCGCGACCCAGATCTGGAACATGAAGTACCGGCTGAAGCAGCCGGACGGCACGCCTGTCGACCAGTCGGTCGAGGACAGCTGGCGCCGGGTCGCGACCGCCGTGGCCGCCGCCGAATCGGACCCGGCTCTCTGGGCCGAGCGCTTCCTCGGCATCCTGCGCGACCACCGCTATTTGCCGGCCGGCCGCATCCTGGCCGGCGCCGGCACCGGGCGCGACGTCACCCTGTTCAACTGCTTCGTCATGGGCACGGTGCCGGACAGCATGGCCGGCATCTTCGCCCATCTGCGCGAGGCGGCGCTGACGCTGCAGCAGGGCGGCGGCATCGGCTACGACTTCTCCACCATCCGGCCGAAGGGCGCGCCGGTCGCCGGCGTCGCGGCCGACGCCTCCGGCCCGCTGTCCTTCATGGATGTGTGGGACGCGATGTGCCGCACCATCATGTCCGCCGGCTCCCGCCGCGGCGCGATGATGGCGACTTTGCGCTGCGACCATCCGGACGTGGTCGACTTCATCGAGGCCAAGCGCACCCCCGGCCGACTGCGCATGTTCAACCTCTCGGTCCTGGTCACCGACCCGTTCATGCAGGCGGTGGCCGACGACGCGCCCTGGGACCTGGCGTTCGGCGGCCGTATCTTCCGCACCCTGCCGGCGCGCGAGCTGTGGGACCGGATCATGCGCTCGACCTATGATTCGGCCGAGCCCGGCGTGATCTTCATCGACCGCATCAACGCGCAGAACAATCTTCAATATTGCGAGCAAATTCAAAGCACTAACCCGTGTGGCGAACAGCCACTTCCTCCGTATGGCGCCTGCCTGCTCGGCTCGGTCAACCTGGCGAAGCTGGTGGTCGATCCGTTCACGCCCGAGGCCCGCTTCGACCACGAGGCGCTGGCGGAGATCGTGCCGGTCGCCATCCGGCTGATGGACAATGTCGTCGACGTCTCGCGCTTCCCGCTGCCGGAGCAGGCGGCCGAGGCCAAGGCCAAGCGGCGCATCGGCCTCGGCGTCACCGGCCTGGCCGACGCCTTCCTGATGCTGGGGGTGCGCTACGGCTCGCCCGAATCGGCGGCCCTGGTCGAGGACTGGCTGGGGGCGATCAAGCGCCATTCCTACCGTGCCTCGGCCGAGATCGCGGCGGAGAAAGGGACCTTCCCGCTGTTCGACCGCGACAAGTTCCTGGCCGCGCCGGGCGTCGCCGAGCTGCCGGATGAGATCCGCGGCCTGATCGCCCGGCACGGCATCCGCAACGCGCTGCTGACCTCGATCGCGCCGACCGGCACCATCTCGCTGTTCGCCGGCAATGTCGCCTCGGGGATCGAGCCGGTCTTCGCCTGGACCCACACCCGCAACGTGCTGCTGCCCGACGGCAGCCGGCGGGCGGAGACGGTGGAGAATTACGCCTACCGCCTGTTCCGCGAGATCCACGGCGCCGACGCGCCGCTGCCGGACTATTTCGTCGACGCCCAGACGCTGGAGCCGGCCGACCACCTGGTGATCCAGGCGGCGGCGCAGAAGCACATCGACAGCTCCATCAGCAAGACCATCAACTGCCCCGAGGACCTGTCCTTCGACGCCTTCAAGGACATCTACGCCCAGGCCTATGCGCTGGGCTGCAAGGGCTGCACCACCTACCGGCCGAATGCGATCACCGGCGCGGTGCTGGAGGCCCAAACGGCGAACAGGGGGCCGGCGCAGAAGCGTCTGGCCGACGCCCCCGGCCTCAGCCTGCCCGCGGCCCGGCCGGAGGTGCTGCCGGGCGAGACCTACAAGCTGCGCTGGCCGGACAGCGATCACGCCATCTACGTCACCCTCAACGACACCGTGGTCGACGGCCAGCGCCGGCCGTTCGAGATCTTCATCAACTCGAAGAACATGGAGCATTACGCCTGGACCGTGGCGCTGACCCGGATGATCAGCGCCGTGTTCCGCCGCGGCGGCGACGTCGTCTTCGTGGTCGAGGAGCTGAAGGCGGTGTTCGACCCGCGCGGCGGGCAGTGGATGGGCGGCCGCTACGTGCCCTCGCTGCTGGCCGCGATCGGCGAGACGATCGAGCGGCACATGGTGGCGACGGGCTTCCTGGCGAAGCCGGAGGGCATCGTGCCGGAGGTGGCGGTCGAGGTGACGGCGGAGGCGGTCGGGGCACCGGTCCGGCCGCCGGGCCGGTCCTGCCCGAAATGCGGCCACCCGACCCTGATCCGGCAGGAGGGTTGCGACACCTGCCTGAACTGCGGCTATTCGCGCTGCGGCTAGGCCGGCTCCGCGGCCTCGGCCACGCGCTTGGCCAGGGCGAACAGGGCACCGTCGCGGATGCCCAGCTCGCGCAGATGCTCGACCGTGTTCAGCAGATAGTCGCGGTTCGGCCCGCTGCTGCCGATGCCGGTGCGGATCATCGCCAGTGTCTCCTCCGGCCCCAGCGCGCCACGGTACTGGTGGTGGCGGCGGTCGGCCAGGAAGCAGCAGGCGGTGGCGGGGCCAGAGGGGAGCCGGATCTGCTTCAGGCTCGGGCGGTAGACACCGGTCACCATCTCGCGCTCCCAGAGATAGGCGACCACCTCCTGCACATGCTCCGGCGCCACCTTGAAGGCCATGCCGCGGCAGGAGCCGCCGCGGTCCAGGCCCAGCACCAGCCCCGGCCGTTCCGGCGTGCCGCGGTAGCGGTGGGAGAGGACGCAGAAGCGGCGGTGATAGCCGTGCAGCACCGCCGGCTGCCGCTCGAGATGCGGGAAGCCCGGATTCCACATCAGCGAACCGTAGCCGAACACCCAGAGTGGCTCGCCCGGGATCAGCGGCAGGTTCGGCGTCTTCCAATCGTGATGACCATCGGCCATCCACACCATGTAGCGTGTTGCAGATGCGAAAGGGAGGGGCGTCGTGTCGCGTTTTGCTGCTTCGGCTTGACTCCGGGGCCCGGTCGCGGCCACGTGCCCTGCTCGCGCCACCATCCGGGACCGCCATGCGTCGCCGCCGCCGTATCGTCGTCGTTCCCACCACCCTCGTCGCCCTGCTCGCCGCCGGCTGGACCGGCGGCTGGTACTGGGCCGCGGGGAAGGTCGAGGCCCAGGCGCAGGCCTTCGCCGCCAACCCGCCGCCGGGCGTCACGGTCGATCCCGGCACGCTGAGCGTCGAGGGCTTCCCGCTGGCCTTCACCGTCGAATCGCAGGCGCCCAGCCTGCGCCGGATCGACGGGCTGACCTGGAACGCCGCCGGGGTGGTCGCCACCGCCAGGCCCTGGACCCTGCCGGAGGTCGGCTTCACCATCGCGCCGCCGCAGCGCATCACCCTGCCGGGCAGCCCGGCCCTGATCGCCGAGGTCAAGGGCTCGGGCAGCGGCAGCGCCCGGATCGGCAGCGACGGCAAGCCGAATCGGGTGCTGCTGACCCTGTCCCAGGTCGAGCTCTCCGGCGGGCTGCTGCAGGCGCCGCTGCCGATCGCCCGGGTCAACGGCTCGGTCGACCGGGCGCCGGAGGAGGCCGGGGCCGGCGCCGCCGCGTCGCTCGACATCGAGGGGCTGGAGACGCCGGATCTCGGCCTGCAGGCGATGGGCCGGCGGGTCGACATGGTGGCGGCGCGGCTGACCGTGCTGGGCCCGCTGCCGAAGGCCGCGACCGCGCCCGAGCTGACCGCCTGGCGCGCCGCCGGCGGCAAGCTCCGGGTCGACAAGCTGTCGCTGCGCTGGGGGCCGCTGGTGATCGATGCCGACGGCACCCTCGACCTCGACGACAAGCTGCAGCCGCAGGGCACGCTGACGGCGAAGATTCGCGGCTACGGCCCGGTGATCGAGGATCTGCAGAAGGCCGGTGCGGTGAAGGAGCGCGACGCCGGCTTCGCCAAGGTCGGGCTTGACCTGATGGCGGGCCAGCCGGCGGCGGACGGCACCCGCACCGTCACCGCCCCGATCACGATCCAGAAGGGCAAGGTCTCCTTCGGCCCGCTGCAGGTGGCCAAGCTGCCGGAGATCCGGTGGCAGCAGTAGCCGGCAGGGCCGGTCAGTCCTCTTCCTTGGTCAGCCGCGCCGCCTTCTCCGGCTCCATCTCCTCCTGATGGGCGTCGACGACGCCGCGGCGGATGGCGCGGGTGCGGGTGAACCAGGACTCGAGTTTGTCGCCCTCGCCGCGGCGGATGGCGCGCTGCAGCCGCACCAGATCCTCGGTGAACTGCTGCAGCACCTCCAGCACCGCGCCCTTGTTGGTCAGGAACACGTCGCGCCACATCACCGGGTCGGAGCCGGCGATGCGGGTGAAATCCCGGAAGCCGCCGGCCGAGAAGCGGATCACCTCGGCCTGGGTCGCCTCTTCCATGTCCGAGGCGGTGCCGACGATGGTGTAGGCGATCAGATGCGGGATGTGCGAGGTGATGGCCAGCACCCGGTCATGGTGCTCGGCGGTCATCTTCTCGACCATCATGCCCATGCCGCGCCACAGCGCCTCGACCTTGGCAACGGCGGCAGGGTCGACGCCCGGCTCCGGCGTCAGCACGCACCAGCGGTCGATGAACAGCTCGGCGAAGCCGGCGGAGGGGCCGGAATGCTCGGTGCCGGCGATCGGGTGGCCGGGCACCAGATGCACCCCGGCCGGCAGATAGGGGGCGATGGTCTTCGCCACCATGCCCTTGACCGAGCCGACATCGGTGACCACCGCGCCCGGCGCCAGGGCCGGGGCGATGGCCTTGGCCAGCTGCTCATAGGCGCCCATCGGGGCGCAGATCATCACCGCGTCTGCGCCGGCCACGGCGGCGGCCGGGTCGGCCTCGACCCGGTCGAGGAAGCCCAGCGCCATCGCCTCGTCGCGGGTCTCCTGGCGCCGGGCGTGGCCGACGATCTCGCCCGCCAGCCCGTGCTTGCGGGCGGCGCGCGCGACGGAGGAGCCGATCAGGCCGATGCCCAGCAGGGCCAGGCGCCGGAAAATCGGCGCGCCCGTGTCGGTCGCCGGCGCGCTCATCGGCTGCGCAGATGCTCGGCCAGTGCCGCGACCACCGCCCGCATCTCCTCCTCGGTGCCGATGGTGATGCGCAGGCAGCCGGGCAGGCCGTAGCCGCTCATCTGGCGCACCAGGATGCCGCTGTCCTTCAGGTGCAGCCGCGCCGCCTCGGCGTCGCGATCACCGAAATCGACCAGCAGGAAGTTGCCGGACGAGGGCAGCGGCGACAGGCCGAGCTTTTCCACTTCCGCCGCGGTCCAGCGCCGCCATTCGGCGTTGTGGGCGCGGCTCTTCTCGATGAACGCCTCGTCCGCCAGCGCGGCCACGCCCGCCGCCTGCGCCGCGGCGCTGACGTTGAACGGCCCGCGGGCGCGATGCAGGATGTCGGTGATGCCGGCCGAGGCATAGGCCCAGCCGAGCCGCAGCGCGCCCAGGCCGTAGATCTTCGAGAAGGTGCGCAGCATGACGACGTTCCCGGCCCGGTCGACCAGCTCGGCGCCGGCGCTGTACTCCGGGTCGTCGATGTATTCGGCATAGGCGGCGTCCAGCGCCAGGATCACATCCGGCGGCAGGGCGGCGTGCAGCCGCTCGACCTCGGCCTGCGGCAGCAGGTAGCCGGTCGGGTTGTTCGGGTTGGCAAGGAACAGGATGCGGGTGCGCGGCGTCACCCGCGCCAGCAGCGCGTCGACATCGGTCTTGAGGTCCGCCTCGGGCGCCGCGATCGGTGTGGCGCCGACCGTCTTGGCCGCGATCGGGTACATCAGGAAGCCGTGCCGGCTGTACAGCACCTCGTCGCCCGGCCCGGCATAGCTCTTGGCCAGAAGGGCGATCAGCTCGTCCGACCCGGCGCCGGCGACGATGCGCTCCGCATCCAGGCCGAAGCGGGCGGCCAGCGCCTCGCGCAGGGCGCTGCAGCCGCCGTCCGGATAGCGGTGGATCTCGCCGCCCAGCTCGCGATAGGCCGCGGTCGCCATCGGGCTCGGGCCGAAGGCGCCTTCGTTCGAGGCCAGCCGGATCGGCCGGCCCAGCTGCGGATGCGGCACCGCCTTGGCCTCGCCGCCGACATAGGGGTCGATGTCGAGCAGGCCCGGACGCGGGCGCGGGGCTTGGATGGTCGTCATGGCTCTTGTCAGCTCCGGCGGCCGATGGCGATCGGGGTGGCGAAGCCGCCGATCAGGCGGATGCGGGGGGCCAGCTCGTCCAGCCGCCCGCCCAGGGTGCCGAGCCTGGCGTCGCCGACGGCGACGAAGCCGGCCACGTCGACCAGATGGACGGCGGAATCCTCGGCGCTGCGGGCCGGCCGGGTCCAGAACGCCACCGGCGGCAGCCCGGCGGCCTCGAAGATCTGCTTCAGCCGGCTGCGGCTGATGTCGCCGGTGACCTCGACCGCGACCAGGGCGTGGTCGTCGCCGGTCGGCTCGGGGTCGAGATGGGCGACCGCCAGGGCCAGCGGCTCGTCGCGGTGCCGCTCGGTGACCACGAAGGGCAGGCTGCCGACGATCCGCGGCGTGCGCGGGTCGTCCGACAGCAGCGTCTGCCACCAGGGGTCGGCGTCGGACTCGACCGGCCACGGCACCACGGCCACGGCGGCGCTGCCGTCATAGACGGCGCGGATCGCCTGCATCGGCCCGGCCACCGCGGTGGTCGGGGTGTGGCTGCCGTAATGGTCGCGCGCCAGGTCCCACAGCTCGCCCCGGGCCTCGGGCGCGTGCACGGCGACGGCGAAGGGGGCCTGCATGCGGGTGCAGCCGGCGATCAGCTCGCGCCAGATCCGGGTCAGCTCCGGCAGCGGGAAGCTGCCGCTGTGCCGTTCCGCCAGCCGGCGCAGGATCGCGGCCTCGCGGCCCGGCCGCATCGCCAGCGGGTCGCCGTTCTTGGCGACGGCAACGTCCTGCACCACCCCGGCCCGCTGCATGATCAGGTCATGAATCGCCTCGTCGATCTCGTCGATCTGCCGGCGCAACGAGTCGAGCGTCTGGGGGGTGTCTGGCATCGTCTGGAGCGGGCTGGAACCTGCCGGGTCGAGGGCGATCAGATGTAGAACGGGCAGGGGGCGAAAGCAAAGGAAACATCTGGGGTTTTACGCATCTCGGACGTGGGCTTTCGCTTATCCGGGATCGACACGCCGCAACCCCGGACCGCACATGTCCGTCCCGATTTCCCAGCCCGCCTAGCCCGGCTGCTCCTCGCCCTCGCGCCGTACGCCCAGGGCCGGCTGCGCCGCTCCGACCGGCACCAGCACCGGCCGCCGGGCGCGCAGCTTCTTGCCGCGCGACAGCTGGTAGATCTGCTTCGACGCCTCGACCATCACCGTGCCGGCGACGCGCTGGAACCAGCGGGCGCCGACCTCCTCCCACACCGGGGCGGTGGACAGCAGGAAGCGCGACCGGGTCGGCGGCAGCCACAGGGCGCGGGCCACCCGCTCCGGCACGAACTGGTGCTGGCGCAGCATCTGGTTCAGCTGGTTCGAGGAATAGGGCTTGCCGTGGCCGAACGGGGTGCGGTCGGACCGCGCCCACAGGCTGCGCCGGTTCGGCACCACCACCAGCAGCCGGCCGCTGCCGTTCAGGACGCGCCAGATCTCGCGCATCAGCTCGCCCAGCTGCTCGGTGGCCTCCAGCCCGTGCACCAGCAGCACCCGGTCGACCGACATGTCGGGCAGCGGCAGCTCGGTCTCCTCGCTCAGCGCCACCAGGCCGCGGCCGTCCGGCGGCCAATGGGCCACGCCCTGCTCGGCCGGCATGCAGGCGATCACCCGCTCGGCCTCGCCCAGGAACGGCCGCAGGAACGGCGTGGCGTAGCCCAGGCCGAGGATGATCTGGCCCTGCGTGTCCGGCCACAGCATGCGGATCTGGCGGCGCACCATGCGGCGCACCACCAGGCCCAGGCTGGTCTCGTAGAATTCGCGCAGATCGATGACGTCGCTGTACATCCGCCCGTTGTCCTATGGGCGCCCGTCGTCCTATGGGCAAAGTCACGATAGGATAACGCATCGATGGCAGGTTTGAGCCATCGCGAATCCGGCTGCCACACAACAGGATATTTCAGGAGTCGCTTCATGGCCCGCAAGACCGAGCCTCGTGGAATCGACCCGGAACGCCTGAAGCAGGCCGCCCGCGAGGCCGCGGACCTCTATCTCGACCACCCCAACGTGACCTCGGTCGGCATCGGCCGGAAGATCGAAGGCGGCAAGCCGACCGGCGAGCTGTGCATCCAGTTCACCGTCGGCCGCAAGATCGCGCCCCACGGGCTGGTGGAGGAGGGCATCCCGCCGCTGCCGAACAGCATCACCGTCGACGGCGTCACGATCCCGACCGACGTGGTCGAGCGCCGCTACAAGCCGTCCTGGCAACTGGTGCCGCAGGTGGTGAAGGACGAGCGCAAGCTGCGGCATGACCCGCTGCTGCCCGGCATCAGCGTCAGCCATCCCGCGGGCACGGCCGGCACGCTCGGCTGCATCGTCTATGACCGGCAGGAGGGGCGGGCGCACATCCTGTCGAACTGGCACGTGCTGCAGGGCGAGCAGGGCCGGCTGGGCGACACCATCGTCCAGCCCGGGCCGTTCGACGACAACCGGGTCGAGAGCAACGGTTGCGGCGTGCTGGTGCGCAGCCATCTCGGCCTCGCCGGCGACTGCGCCATCGCCCGGATCGAGGGCCGCGGCATCGATCCGAAGATCCTCGACCTCGGCGTCCAGGTCGCCCGGCTCGGCCGGCCGGAGCTCGGCGACCGGGCGGTGAAGTCCGGCCGCACCACCGGCGTCACCTGGGGCATCGTCACCCGGATCGAGACCACGGTGAAGCTGTCCTATGGCGACGGGGTCGGCACCAAGCGCATCGGCGGCTTCGAGATCGGCCCCGACCCGGACCGCCCGGCGGCGGAGAACGAGATCAGCAAGGGCGGCGATTCCGGCTCGGTCTGGCTCGGCCTCGACGGCAAGGGCAACCCGACCGACGTCATGCTCGGCCTGCATTTCGGCGGCGAGGCCGATGGCGCCGACGCCGGCGAGGGCGACTTCGCGCTGGCCTGCACCGCCGACGCCGTGTTCAAGAAGCTGGAGATCGAGCCGACCCCGCCGGAGCTGGCGCAGGCCGCGCCGGCCGCCACCGGCGGCGGCTTCGACCCGCAGTTCCTGGCCGGCAAGCCCGTGCCGCTGCCGACGATGTCGAAGGCGCAGGAGACGGATGCCGCCAAGGCCGGCGGCTCTCCGATCATCCGCCACACCCATTTCTCGCTGGTGCTCAGCAAGTCGCGCCGCCTGGCCCGCTGGGTGGCCTGGAACGTCGATGGCGGCCAGATCCGGCTGCTCAGCCGCAACGGGCTGAAGTTCACGGTCGACCCGCTGGTCGATGCGAAATGGCAGACCGGCGACGCGCTCTACGCCTCCAACCGTCTCGACCGCGGCCATATCGCTCGGCGCCAGGACCTAGTCTGGGGACCGCCGGAAGAGGCGGCGCGGGCCAACCGCGACTCCTTCTACTTCACCAACATCGCGCCGCAGCACGAGGCCTACAACCAGTCTGGGCTGAACGGGCTCTGGGGCCTGCTGGAGAACGCGATCCTGGAGGAGGTGGAGGTCGAGCAGCTCCGCGTCTCGGTGCTGGGCGGCCCGGTGTTCCGCGACGACGACCCGGTCTATCGCGACACCGCCATCCCGCGCGACTTCTGGAAGATCGTGGCCTATGTCGAGGCCGGGGCGCTCAAGGCCAAGGCCTTCCTGCTGACCCAGGAGGACCTCTTGAACCGGATCGAGGTGCTGGGGCTGGAGCCGTTCCGGCTGTACCAGCTGCCGATCGCGGAGCTGGAAAGCCGCACCGGGCTCGATTTCGGCGACCTCAAGGCGGCCGACGACCGGGCGGCGCCCGTCCGCCCGGCGCGCGGCCGCCGCGGCGTGGCCGAGGCCCTGCCGCGGGTGACGCTGATCGAAACGCTGGCCGATATCGAGCTCTGATTGGGATTGGGTCGCGGACATGGTCGGGAGCGGCTATGCTGCCCCGACCCGATCCCGCTGATCCAGGAGGACGCATGGCCTCGCTTCGCGTCACGCTGATTCCCGTCCTGAAGGACAACTACGCCTATCTGCTGGAGGATGATTCGACCGGCATGATCGGGGTGGTCGATCCCGGTGAGGCCGACCCGGTGGCCGCGAAGCTGGAGGCCAAGGGCGGCCGGCTGGACTGGATCCTGAACACCCACCATCACGGCGACCATGTCGGCGGCAACCACGAGTTGGCGAAGCGCTACGGCGCCTCGATCGTCGGGCCGGCGGCGGAATCGGCGCGCATCCCCGACCTCGACCGCGGCGTGGCCGAGGGCGACCACGTCATGGTCGGCGCCGCCCGGGGTTCCGTGATCGATGTGCCCGGCCACACCGCCGGCCACATCGCCTTCTGGTTCGAGGATGCCGGCGTGCTGTTCTGCGGCGACACCCTGTTCGCCCTCGGCTGCGGCCGGCTGCTCGAGGGCACGCCCGAGCAGATGTGGTCCAGCCTGCTGAAGCTGCGGGCGCTGCCGGACACCACCCGGATCTATTGCGGCCATGAATACACCCAGTCGAACGCCCGCTTCGCGCTGACGGTCGACAGCGCCAACCCGGTGCTGCAGGCCTATGCCGAGGATGTCGACGACGCGCGCGAGAGCGGCGCCGCCACCATTCCGGCCCAGCTCGGCCGCGAGAAGCTGGCCAACCCCTTCCTGCGCGCCGACAAGCCGGAGCTGCAGGCCGCGATCGGCATGGCCGGGGCAGATCCCGTCGCCGTCTTCGCCGAGATCCGCGGCCGCAAGGACCGGTTTTGAAAGGCTACTGCGCCGGCACCGCTTCAGGCTCGGCATAGCCGGAGCGGCCCTGCCCCCTCGTCGCCGCCGAGGTGATCCGGGCCAGCACATCGGCGCGATTCACCGATTTGCGCTCGGCGTCGATCCGGTTGATCAGGAGGTCCGCCCGCTCGACGCTGCCGAGGATGGCCAGCAGGGCGCCGCGCTCGACCGCGCCGATGCCGGCGCCGGCGTTCAGGACCCGCGTCCGCAGATCCTCGACGGCGGGGATGGTGACATGGCCGGCCGGCATGCTGGGGGGCTTCACGCCGCCGTTCGGCATGATCTGCCGCATCGCGTGGTCGAGCTTCAGCAGCGCGGCGTCGACGATCTCCCGGGCCTGCTTGCCGAAGGTCTCGCGCTTCACGCGCCGCGCGACCTGATGCAGCGATTCGGCGAGGCTGGCGGTGAAATCGGCCTCCTCGATCAGGCTCGCCACCAGGTCGAGCTGGTCGTAGGGCATGTCCTCCCGGAACAGCGAGGCCGAATAGGCGCGGATATCGCGGTTGAGGATGTCGACCGCGATGAAGTGCTCGCCGGGGTCCTTCGGGGCGGATTTGGCGCCGCGCGCGATGTCGAGGAACACGGCGCCGGCCTCGAGGTCGCGCAGCGTCTCCTGCTGCACGGCCGGGACGGCCTTCAACAGGTCGCCCGAGAAGGCGCGATCGAGATATTTCGGCGTCGAATAGTCCTCGATGTCGTCGGCTTCGGTATGGCCGACACGGGACAGGTATTTCTCGAACGCCCCGGTGAAGGGGAACAGCAGCAGGGTGTTGAAGATGTTGAACGCCGTCGAATAGAGGCCGATGGCCACCGGCACCAGCGGGAAGGTCTCCTTGCCGTCGACGATGACGGGGATGCCGGGATCGCCGCCGAACCACTGCATCGCGACTTCGAGCAGCTGCATCGAGAGGAAGAACAGCGGCAGCATCACCGCGACGCCCAGGAAGTTGAACGAGATGTGGGCGTAGGCCGCGCGCTTGGCGTTCTTGGAGAGGTTGAGCGAGGCCATCCAGGACGTGATCGTGGTGCCGAGATCGGCGCCGAGCGAGAAGGCGACGGCCGTCTGCCATTCGAGGATGCCGGCCGCGCCGAGGCCCATGACGATGCCGATCGTGGCGGATGACGAGTGGATCAGCGCCGTGATCAGGGCGGCCACCAGCACGCAGCTGATCAGGCCCAGGAAGCCCTCCGCATTGAGGCTCGAGATCAGCGACATGATCTCGGGCATGTTGCGCAGGGGCTTGAGGCCGCCGGTCATCAGGTTCAGGCCGTAGAAGATCAGGCCGAACCCCATGCAGGCGAGCGCGATGTTCCGGACCCGCTCATCCTTCGCGAACACGTAGATCAGGGCCGATACGCCCGCGAACAACAGGCCGAGGGGGCCGAGCGGCAGGGCGATCAGCCCGTTGCCGAGCGTGGTGCCGATATTGGCGCCCATGATCACGCTGATGGCGGGACGCAGGGCGACGACGCCCGCATTGACCAGCCCGACCACCATGACGGTCATCGCCGTCGAGGATTGCAGGACGCCGGTGATCACCGTGCCCGCCAGCACACCCTTCACCGGCGTTCCGGCGAACTTGGCCAGCAATTCGCGCATCCGGTTGACGGCCAGCGCCTGGATGCCGTTCGACATGAACTCGAGGCCGAGCAGGAATATGCCGAGGCCCCCGATCACCGGGACGATGATCTCGCGGAAATAATCGATGTTCATCGTCCTGTTCCCTCTTCGGCCCGGTGTTTCAAAAAGCCTCCGCCCCGGGGAGGTTGGCGCGCCAGTAGTCCTTGACCCGGTCGACCAGCTCGGGCGGCAGCGCCACATAGCCGAGGGCGGTCGCCTGGGGGCCGCCTTGTCCGAGCGCGTAGTCCAGGAAGGCGAGCGTCCGCCGGGTGCGCGCGGCCGACCGCTGGGTCTTGTGCATCAGCACGAAGGTGGCGGCCGTGAGCGGATACGCATCCGGCTCGGCGGCGTCGGTCAGATGCAGGTAGAAGCCCTTGGCCGGGTCCCATGCGGCGCGGGCCGCCGTCGCGGCGAACGCCTCGGGGCTGGGCGTGATGAAGCGGCCGCCGGCATTGCCGAGCTGCGCGAAGATCAGCCCGGCCCGTCCGACCTGGCCGAACTCGACATAGCCGATCGCACCCTTGGTCCGCTTGACGGCGTCGAGCATGCCCGAACTGCCCTCGGCGCCGGCGCCGGCCGGCCACCGGATCAGCGTGTCGCTGCCGACGCGGTCCTTCCATTCGGGGCTGGAGGCCGACAGATAGCGCGTCCAGACCAGCGTCGACCCCGATCCGTCGGCGCGGTGCAGCACCGCGATCGCCTGGTCGGGCAGGGCAACCCCGTCATTGAGGGCGGCGATCGCCGGATCGTTCCAACGGGTGATCCTGCCGAGATAGATCCCGGCGAGCACATCCCCTCCGAGCTTCAGCTCGCCGGCCCGGATGCCGTCCAGGTTGACCACGGCGGCGAGCCCGCCGATGACAACCGGAAACTGCGCCAAGCCGCGCGCGGCCAGGTCCGCGGGTGGAAGGGGCGCGTCCGAGGCGGCGAAGTCGACCTCCGGCTGCGCCAGGCGCATGATCCCGCCGAGCGAGCCGATCGGCTCGTAGTCGATGCCGCGGTCGTCGACCAGGAAATCGCCGTCGCCGGAGCGGAACTCCAGGAATCCCTTCGCCCAGGCACTGATCACCGGAAAGGCGAAGGTCGAGCCCGACCCCTGCACGCGCTGCGCCGCCGCGTCATGGGTCGAAGCCAGTGTCATCACGGCGGCGGCGGCGATGACGGCCGATGCCATGATGGCGAGACGGCGCGTGACACCGGGCCGGCGAATGCGGCTGAAAGCAGGCACGCCACCTCCCCCTCGATTGGATGGCGAAAAAATGCACTGTAGAGGCAGCATGTGACGTTTCGGTTAAGGGGACATTTCGTGCCGAATTTATCTCGACCTGCTGTCCCCGGCCGCGCCGAGGCCTGCCTCCGGATGTCCTATGGTTTTGCCGGGAGCCGCGGCTTGACCTATGGTCACAGGCCCTGACCGCCTCGCCGGCCGATTTCCAACCAGGACGATCATGAAGCTCCTCTACAGCCCGTTCTCGCCCTTCGCCCGCAAGGTCCGCATCGCCGCCATCGAGACCGGCCTGCAGGACCGGATCGAGGTGGTGCCGACCAGCACCGAGGACTCGGCCAGCGGCCTGTCGGCACGCAACCCGCTGAACAAGATCCCGGTGCTGGAGACGGAGTTCGGCCCGCTCTACGACAGCCCGGTGATCTGCGAGTATCTCGACTCGCTGCATGACGGGGCGACGCTGTTCCCGGCCTCGGGCCCGGCCCGCTGGCAGGCCCTGCGCTGGCAGGCCCTGGCCGACGGGCTGATGGATGCGGCGCTGCTGATCCGCTACGAGCTGACGCTGCGCCAGGAGGGTGGGCGCAGCGAGCCCTGGGTCGAGCGCCAGAAGGCCAAGATCCGCACCGCGCTCGACCGGATGGAGGCCGATGCGGCGGAGCTCGACGGGCCGCTGACCATCGGCGCGATCGGCGCCGCCTGCGCCCTCGGCTATCTCGACCTGCGCTTCGCCGACTGGGGCTGGCGCGAGACCCATCCGCGCCTCGCCGCCTGGCATGCGGGCTTCGCCGAGCGGCCGTCCTACATCGCGACGATCGCCCAGGCATGAGCGCCGCGCTGACGCCGGAGGCGATCATCGCCAGGCTCGGCATGCAGCCGCACCCCGAGGGTGGGCACTACGTCGAGCTGTGGCGCGACCCGCCGCCGGCCGGCGGCCGCGGCCGGGCCTCGCTGATCCACTTCCTGCTGCGGGCCGGCGAGGTCTCGCACTGGCACGCGGTCGATGCGCCGGAGATCTGGATCTGGCAGGCCGGCGCGCCGCTGGAGCTGTCGATCGCCGAGACCGGCCAGGCGGGCGAGGTGCTGCGCCTCGGCCCCGACCTGATGGCCGGCGACCGCTTCCAGGGCGTGGTGCCGGAGGGGCACTGGCAGGCCGCCCGCAGCCTCGGCGACTGGACTTTGGTCAGCTGCGTCGTCGCCCCAGCCTTCCGCTTCGAAGGCTTCACCCTGGCCCCACCGGACTGGCGGCCGGAGTTGGGGTAGGAGAGCCAAGAAGGGACTGTCCTTTTGCGTTGCCTCTCCCGCGTGGCGGGAGAGGCAATGCGAGAGAGCGAGCGCCGATCCCGCCGATTGCAAAGGCTTTCATCCCCTGCCTCTGCTAAGACATCCGCATCACTGCCGCCCGCGGATCGTCCATGACCAGCCTTGCCCTTGGCGCCGACCGGATCGGGGTCGGCATCGCCTGCGCCGTCGCCGGCTTCGCCTGCTTCTCGGCCGGCGACGCCATCTCGAAATGGCTGATCGGCAGCCGCGGTATCACCGCCTTCGAACTGTTCTTCTTCTTCGGCCTGTTCGCCCTGCCGGTGGCCGCCGGCCATGCCGTGCGGTCGGGCGGCTGGGACCGGCTGCGGCCGCGCCTGCCCGGCGCGACGCTGCTGCGCAGCGCCCTGATCACCGCCTCGGCCATCTCCGCCGCCTGGGCCTTCGGCCGGCTGCCGCTGGCCGATGTCTACGCCCTCCTGTTCGCCACGCCGATCCTGGTGACCGCGCTGTCGGTGCCGTTCCTGGGCGAAGCCGTGGGGCGGCACCGCTGGGCGGCGGTGATCGTCGGCTTCCTCGGCATCCTGGTGATGCTGCGGCCGGGGCTGGTCGCGGTCGACGCCGGCCACGCCGCGGCGCTGGCCTCGCCGCTGTTGTTCTCGGTGGCGCTGATCGTGTCGCGCCGGATCGGCCGGCGCGAGAGCGACGCCGCCCAGCTGGCGACCCTGTTCCTGGCCATGGTGCTGGGCGGCGGCGCCGTCCTGCCCTTCGTCTGGGTCACGCCCGACGCGCTGGCCCTGCTCGGCCTCGCCGCCGGCGGGGGGCTCAGCGCCGCCGGGCACATTCTCTTGATCCGGGCGCTGCACTCGGCGCCGCCCAGCGCGGTAACGCCGTTCCAGTACAGCCAGATGATCTGGGGACTGCTGTATGGGCTGGTGCTGTTCGGCGACACGGTCGACGCAGTCACCATGGCCGGCGCCGCGGTCGTGATCGGCAGCGGCCTCTACATCCTGTGGCGCGAGACCCGCCGCCGCTCCGGCGCCATGCTCAATCTGAGCTAGGCCGCCGCGGCGCGCCGGGCCCAGAGGTCGCGCCCGGCCAGGATCGCGCCGCCGACGATCAGGGCGCAGGCGGCACCGACCGACAGGGTCAGGGCGCCCTGGCCGAAGGCGATCAGCAGCAGGGTGGACAGCAGCGGCGCGGCATAGGCGAAGGCGCCCAGCGCCCGGATGTCGCCGCGCTTCACCCCATGGTCCCAGACGAAGAAGGCGAGGCCGACCGGCCCCAGGCCCAGCCCCGCAACGGCCGCCCATCCGGCCGCGTCCGGCACCACCGTCTGCTCCAGCGCCAGGTGGCACAGCAGCGACAGCAGGGCGGTGCCGCCGCAGAACCAGCCGACGGTCTCGGTCGGCACCGCGCCGATCCGCCGGCTCAGCACCGAATAGCCGGCCCAGATCATCGCCGACAGCATGGCCGCGCCATAGCCCAGGGCGAAGCGCGGGTCGAAGGCCACGCCCCGCCCTCCGATCAACACCACGACCCCGAGCAGCCCCAGCGCCGCCCCGGCGACATGCCACCAGCGCAGCCGCTCACCCGGCAGCAGGGCGGAGAACAGCACGATCAGCAGCGGCCAGGCGTAGTTGATCAGGTTGGCCTCGACCGGCGGCGCCAGGCGCAGCGCCATGAAGAAGACGAGGTGATAGCCGAACAGCCCGCCGATGCCGAGCAGCCAGACGGCGGGCCGTTGCCGGGCCGCGGCCAGCGGCGATCGGCCCTGCCGCAGCATCCAGCCGAGCCCGATCAGGAAGGCGACGGCGAAGGCCATGCCGGTCAGCTGGAACGGCGGGATCGCGCGCGACCAGGTGGCGAGCAAAGCGAGCGTCGCCCACATCAGCACGGCGGTGCCGCCGATCAGCGTGGCCCGCCGGACGGCGGCGAGGTCGGGGGACATGGGCGTTCGCCGCGGTCCTACTGCTGCAGCCCCGGATAGGCCCACAGCCCGGACGTCCGCATCAGGTCGCGATAGACCACCAGCCGCTCGTCCGGGCTGACCTTCGCCGCCTCCTCCAGCGACGGCGCGTCCAGCGCGATCGCCGGCACGACGGCGAGGCTCAGCCCATACTGGGCCAGCGCCTCCTCGACCACCACCCGCGCCCGGCGCATGTGGCTGGCGCTGGTCACCAGGATCACGGCGTCGCCGCCATGGCGCTTGATCAGCGAGGCCGCGTTCAGCCCATTGCCGACCGTGTCCTTGGCCTTGTCCTCGCCGATGATGCGGTCACGGTCGACGCCCTTCTCGACCAGCCAGCGGGTCATCAGGTCGGCCTCGGTCACCCCGGCCTGGGGCTGGCCGCCGGTGACGATCAGCCGGGCGGTCGGGTTGGTGTTGGCCGCGCGCAGGGCGACGTCCAGCCGGTCCAGCAGCGTCTGCTGCATCGTGCCGTCCTTGGCCAAGGCATAGCCCAGCACCAGGATCACCGGCTTGCCGGGCAGCGCCGGGACCGCCGTGGTCGGCGGGTCGGCCAGGATCACCTCGGTGCGGGCGAAGCGGGCGCGGTACCGGTCGGCCAGGGGGCGATTGAGGCCGGCCAGGGCGATGTCGGCCAGCGCCGCAGCATCGGCGTCGCCGCGCACCCGGGCCAGCGCCGCCAGCCAGGCATAGGCGTCGGTGGCGCGCGGGTCGTGCCGGGTGATCTCCTGGTACGTCGCCTCGGCCTCCGGGATCTTCTTCTGGATGATCTGGGTGGAGGCGACGGCGTAGCGGAAATCCAGCCGTTCCGGCGCCAGCGACGAGGCCTCGGTGAAGGCCTGCTCGACCACGTCGTAGCGGCCGTGCAGGGTGATGCCCTTGAACACCTCCGCCTCGGCCTTCTTCACGTCGCCGCCGGACCAGTAGTACTGCATGCCGGTCTCGACCAGGGTCCGGATCCGGGCCTCGGTGGCGTCGTCATAGGCCAGCGCCGGCGCGGTCAGCGCGCCCAGCAAGGCCAGGCCGCAGGCGATGCGGCGGATCGTGCGTGTCTGTGTCATGAAGCCCCTCCTGGCCGGTTCATACGCTAGATTCGCGGCGTGGAGAATCGCCCATGACCGATGACGATATTCGCATCCGCCCCTGGCGGCCGGAGGACCGGGCCCTCGGCTTGACTCTGTTCGACAGCAACGCGCCGCGCTTCTTCGCGGCGCAGGAGCGGCAGGATTTCCTCGACTTCGTCGACGACCTGCCCGGCCCGTACTTCGTGCTGGAGGATGCGGGGGGAGAGGCGGTGGGCTGCGGCGGCTACGCGGCCGCGGATGGCGATGCCTCGGTCGCGGTGCTGTGCTGGGGCATGGTGCGCGCCGACCGGCACCGCGCCGGGCTGGGCACGGTCCTGCTGACCGGGCGGCTCGACCGCATCGCCGCCGATCCGGCGTTCCGGTCGGCGGCGATCGAGACGACTCAGCACAGCCGCGGCTTCTTTGCCCGCCACGGCTTCGTCCAGACCCGGCAGGTGCCGGACGGCTTCGCCCCTGGCATGGACCTGGTGGAGATGACGCTGGACCTGGACCGGTACAGGCGGTCGCGGTCCGCTCAAGGCTTCAGCAGGAACACCACATAGCCGCGGAACCAGGGGCTGGCGGTCAGGCCGGCCGGGGCTTCCCACTCGCCGTCCTGCACCAGCCCGATCCTGAAGGGCAGGGTCAGCCCGGCGATGCGCGGCAGGTAGGAGCGGTAGCTCGGGATGGTGTGCCGGCCCTGATAGGTCTGCACCACCACCTCGTCGACCACGCCCTGCAGCTGGTTGATCGCCTCCGGGTCGGCGTTGCTGCCCCAGTCCATCAGCCCGGTGATGCTCAGCCGGTATTCGGGCGGCAGCTGCGCCCGCAGATTGCGCAGGAAGGCGGCATACTCCTGCAGGTGGCGGGTGCGGGCGTCGAAGTCGATCTGGATGCCGACCACCGGGTTGCCGGCCTGCTTCCAGCGCCGGGCCTGGGCCAGGATGGTCGGCAGGATCTGCGGCGGCCAGCGCAGCGTGTGGGCGCGATAGGCCAGCCAAACCTCGCCCTGGCGCAGCCGCGGCACGGCGATGCCCTGGGCGATCATCCGGGCCGGGCCATCGGCACCGCGGGGCGGTGGGTCGATCTGGCCCTGCAGGATGTACAGCGTCCGGGCCTGGGCCAGCACCGGCGGCGGCGGCACGCCCGCCCACAGCCAGAAGGCGTCGTGCTGGGCGGCATCGACGGTGGCGCCGGCCGGCCCCGCCAGCAGCAGCGCCGCGGCCAGGAGCGCCAGGCGCCGCATCGTCACCAGTAGTATCTGAGGTTCTTCGCCCAGACCGTGTTGCCGTAGCGCGACTTCAGCGTCTGGAACCACTGCTTGCGCTGGTTCTGCGGGATCTCCTGCGGGCCGCAGCTGTTGCTCTGGCTGGGGGCGAAGCAGTTGATGGCGCGGTACAGGGCGTAAGCGCGGTCGGTGCGGCCGGCCTTGCCGTCGGCCATCACGCGCATGTAGCCGTCCAGCCGGGAATAGGCCTTGCCCGGGAACTGGGTGGCGGTGCCGCCCAGCTGCCGGTCGTCCGGCTGGTGGTCGAGGGCGTAGAAATCCAGCCCGTTGCGCAGGATGAACTCGCCCAGGCAGTTCAGCCCCTGTGGGTTCTCCGGGCTCTTTTGCAGCGTCGCCGCGATCTCCCGGATCGACGGGCAGGTGTAGTCGGATTCGGCCGAGGCGCCGTCCCAGTGGAACAGGGTCAGGGACTGGTCCCAGGGCACCGACGGATCCTCCGGCAGCGGGTCGGGCAGCAGCGCCAGGTCGGTGCCGAAGCCGCGGTAATGGCCGCGCATCAGGTCCTTGTACAGCAGCGTGAACAGGGCGGTGCTGCGCTCCTGCTCCGTCGCATCCGTCGCCTCGGTCTGCTGGCGCAGCAGCGCCTGCCCGGCCAGGTTGCGCAGCAGGATCCGGCGGATCTCCGGGCTCTTGATCGGCGATCCCGGCTCGAACACCGTCGCCAGCTTGCCGCTGCGCTCGTAGTTCATGGCCAGCGCCAGCTCCAGCTGGGCGCGCTGCAGCGGCTTGGCCAGCGGGATCAGCTGCAGCCACAGCGCCTGCGCCCCGGGCCAGTCGCCCTTGGCCTCGAGAGCGAAGCCGCGCAGGGTCTGGCGGCTGAACTCGAGATAGCTCATAGCGCCGGTCGGCACCGTGTCCGGCAGGCTCTTCAGGGTCTCGTCTGGGGACTGGGCGACGTAGAACTGGTAGGCGGCCACCAGATAGCCGTGCAGGTCCGGCCGGTTGGCGAAGCGCGGCTTCTCCCGCTCCAGCGTGTCCAGGCCGATGATCGGGCCGCCGTCGCCGGCGACGTCGATGCCCTTGTCGCGCATCACCATCAGGTCCATCACCGCCAGCAGCGTCGGGTCGGTGACATCGGCGCTGCGCTGCGAGATCAGCAGCTTGTTGTCGGTCTCCTGCACCAGCGCGTCGAGCGCGGCGGCATCGGCCGGGGCCTTGCCCAGCAGCCCGGCATAGGCGGCGGCCAGCCGGGTCGGGTCGTCGCCCAGCCAGTACACCCGGCGCAGCAGGCCGCGGGCCGAGGCGGTGTAGAGTCCGCTCGGATAGGCCTGGAGATAGGCCTCGAACGCCTTCTCCGATTCCGCCAGGACGGTGCGGTCGACATTCTCCAGCTTGGGATAGCCCATCTCGTCGAAGGCGTTCTGCTGCGCCTGGTTCAACAGGGTACGCGCTTCCAGGTAGCGCGCCGTCTCCCGCAGCCAGGGCTGGGCGCTGCCCTCCAGCGCCTTGAACGCCTCGGTCGCCTGCGGGAAGTCGCCGGCATAGAAGGCGACCGCGCCCTGCAGGTAGCCGGCGAACTGCTTGCCCGGCGCCGACTGCACATCGGCCGGCACCAGGCTGGCCCGCTGCGCCTCATCCCAGCTGCAGGCCCCCAGCATGGCCAGGCGCGCCCGGGCCAGGGACAGCCGCTCGGCCGCGGGCAGATCGGTGGCGCCGACCAGCTGCTGCAGGAAGGCGCGGGCCGCGGCGTCGTCGTTGCTGGCGCAGCGGCTGCCCTCGCCGGTGGCGAACAGATTGGCGCTGCTGTCCGTGGCGGCGGAGGCCACGGCCTCGGGCGGAACGCCGATGGTCTGGGCCAGCTCGGCCAACGCCACGCGGTCGGGATCGCCGGCGGACTGGGTCTCGATCACGGCCGTGGCGCCGCCCTCGGCGGCAGGCGCCTCCTCCTGCGGGCCCAGCCGGTCGAGCGGGAACGGCACCAGCGCATAACCGATCTGGCGGTCGTATTCGGATGGCGGCCCGTCCGGCATCGGCGCCAGCCCCTGGTCGGCCAGCAGCAGGCGCAGATTGACCCGGCTGTCATTGGCCGGGCTGAGGAACGGCAGGTTGTTGCAGCCGTCGAGCCCGTCCTGCTTCAGCGACCACATCACCGAGCAGCCGAAATCGCCGCTCGCCTGGGCCGCCTGGATGCCGACGCCGCTGAGCAGCAGCACCATCGGAAGCAAACCGCGCCGGATCATCGTTCCTCCCTCGCCACGCTGCGACCGTGGGATTCGTTTCCGTCGGTCGTCCAGTATCAGATCAAACTTCGATCGGACAGGGGCCGATCCTGTTCCGGGAGCGCGGCAAAATCTGGGCCGGCCCGGGGCACGGTCAGATGCCGCGGCCGCCGCCGATGGCGATGAGCAGGCCCCGGCTCACAGCGACAGCAGCCTCTCCGCGAAGTCGGCGATCGGCGCGCCGTCGACCATCAGCCCGGCCGGCACCGAGAAATGGCCCTGCGGCCGGACATGGACCTGCGCCTCCGGCACGCCCCACCGCCGGGCGATGGCCTGGCCGCCGGCGAAGGGGGTGACGTCGTCCTTGCTGCCCAGCACCATGAAGACGTTGCCGGTGTCCATCTGCGGCCGCTCGACCGGGTCGGTCAGCGGCCGCCAGCGGCTCAGCGCCGCCTCGGTCCAGCCGGCGGCCGTGAGCGCCCGGTCCAGCCCGAAGGCGCGGGCGAAGGAGCCGCCGAGGGCGATCTCCTCGATCCCCTCCGAGGTGGTGAACAGCAGCAGCGCGTCCGGCCGGCAGGCGGCCGGCCAGCTGCCGCAATGGGTGGCGGCCAGCTGCGCCGTCAGGGCGCCGAAGCTGATGCCGGTCCAGCCCACCGCGCCACGGCTGGTCTGCCGGGCCCACCGGGTCAGGATGCCGACCTCGCGCACCGCCACCGACAGGTGGTCGAGCGCGCCGAGCGGCGTCGACGCCACCATCGGCTCGCCGGCGTAAGTGCCGGGGCGCTTGCGCCTGCCGTGCCAGGGCGCCTCGACCAGCACCACGCGCAGGCCGCGGCGGACCAGGGATTCGATCTCGCTCAGCGGCCCGCGCAGATGGTCCGGCTCCATGCAGACGCCGTGCAGATGGATCACGGTCGGCGGGTCGACCGCGTCGCTCGGGGTGAACACCCGGGCCCAGCACGGGCTCTCCGCTGCCGGGTCGGGCGTCGCGAAGGTCAGCCAGTGGTCGGTGCCCAGCTCGCTCGGCAGCCGCCGCGTCTCCTCGACCGCCGGCAGCAGATCGGGCAGGCGGTAGGCGTTCTCGGGATCGGCCAGCCGGGCGCCGTGCCGGGCCTCGACCTCCGCCTCGGTCGGGATCGCCCAGCGGCAGGCCGGGATCTTGCGGTTGTTGCCGAACAGGGCGAAGCGCAGCCGGCTGGTGGTCAAGGCCGAGGCGGCGTCCAGCCGCGCCTCCTCCGCCGCCACCGCATCGGCCAGGGGCGCGGTGGTGGAGAACAGCAGGCGCTGCCATTCCGCCTCCGCCTGGCGGTGCTGCTCGGTCAGGCGGGCGACGTCGCGCAGGGTCCGGCCCAGCCAGACCGGCCGCTTGCCCAGGGCGTCGGGCGGGATGTCCAGCTCGGCGCAGAAGCGGCGCAGGTCGCCGTCGGACACGATCGCCGCGGCCAGGCTGCGCGATGCCGGCAGGAACCAGCCGCGCAGCAGGGCCAGCGACATGCCGTCGAACCAGGGCCGCGCCACCAGCCGGCCCAACGGCGTGCGCATCAGCCGCATCAGATCCGGCCGCGGCTTCAGCCGCACCGGCCCGGGGCCGCGTCGGCGCTGCGCCCGCTGCCGGGCCGACAGGTGCAGCACCCGCCGCAGCTCCGGCCATTCGATCAGATCATCGGCTTCGTCCAGCGTCGCCCAGCGCGCCTGGGCGGCGTCGTCGCCGGCCACCGGCTCGCCGGACCGCCACTCGGCCTCGACATCGATGATGGTGTAGTGCCACTCGACCCCGCCGGCGGCGTCGCGGTGGATCGAATCGACCGCGGTGACGATGCCGATCGCCTCGGCCTCGACCCCGGCCTCCTCGCGGGTCTCGCGCAGCGCCGCCTCGAACAGGGTCTCGCCCAGCTCCTGGCTGCCGCCCGGGATGCTCCACTGCCCGGCCTGGGGCTCCTTGCCGCGCTGGATCAGCAGCAGCCTGTCGTCGCGCCAGACCACGGCGCCGACGCCGATGCGGGGCCGGTCCATCTGCGGAGACATATGGTTGTCCTGCGGCATCGACCTACTGGAACGCCACTTCGGCGAAGCTGCGCAGCTTGCGGCTGTGCAGCTGCTCCAGCCCCAGCTCGCGCAGCCGCTCCATCGCCCGGATGCCGATCTGCAGGTGCTGGCCGACCTGCTGCTTGTAGAAGGCGTCGGCCATGCCCGGCAGCTTCAGCTCGCCGTGCAGCGGCTTGTCGGAGACGCAGAGCAGCGTGCCGTAGGGCACCCGGAAGCGGAAGCCGTTGGCGGCGATAGTCGCGCTCTCCATGTCCAGCGCGATGGCGCGGCTCTGGCTGAAGCGCTGCACCGGCTCGCGATAGTCGCGCAGCTCCCAGTTGCGGTTGTCGATGGTGGCGACCGTGCCGGTGCGCATCACGCTCTTCAGGCCGTAGCCGGTCAGGCCGGTGATCTCGCCGACCGCGCGTTCCAGCGCCACCTGGATCTCGGCCAGCGCCGGCACCGGGACCCAGACCGGCAGGTCGGCGTCCAGCACGTGGTCCTCGCGGACATAGCCATGGGCCAGGACGTAGTCGCCCAGCTTCTGCGTGTTCCGCAGGCCGGCGCAGTGGCCCAGCATGATCCAGGCATGCGGCCGCAGCACCGCGATGTGGTCGGTGATGGTCTTGGCGTTGGACGGGCCGACGCCGATGTTGACCATGGTGATGCCGGAATGGTCCGGCCGGGTCAGGTGATAGGCCGGCATCTGCGGCAGCCGCGCCGCCGGGGTGCCGCGGGCCCGGCCGCCGGGCATGGTGATGCGGTCGCCCGGCTCGATGAAGGCGTCGTAGCCGCCGCCGTCGCCCTGCATCAGCCCATAGGCGATGCGGATGAACTCGTCGATGTAGAACTGGTAGTTGGTGAACAGGACGAAGTTCTGGAAATGCTCGCAGCCGGTGGCGGTGTAGTGCTTCAGCCGGAACAGCGAGTAGTCCGCCCGCGGCGCCGTGAACAGCGCCAGCGGGTGCGGCTCGCCCGGCGGGATCAGCGCCGTGCCGTTGACGATGCTGTCGTCCATCATCGACAGGTCCGGCAGGTCGAACACCGCCCGCATGTGCAGCATGCGCTCGCGGGTCAGGTCGCCCTCGACATGCATGCCGTCGGGGAAGGCGAAGTGGATCGGGATCGGCGTGTCGCTGACCCCGACCTCGACCGGCACATGGTGATTGTGGATCAGCTGGCCGATCTGCTCGGTCAGGTAGCGGTGGAACAGCGACGGCCGCGTGATCGTGCTGATGAAGGTGCCCGGCCGGTCGACGAAGCCGTAGGACAGGCGGGTGTCGGCCCGGCTGAAATCCTCCACCGTGACGGACAGGTAGGGGTAGCAGGCGCGCACCCGGCTCGCCGGCTCCTCGCCGCGGGAATAGGCGCGAAAGGCGTCGCGCAGCAGGCCGGTGTTGGCGTCGTAGATCGCGTGCAGCCGGGCCACGGCCTCGGCGGCATCGCTGAACTGCTCGGGGGCGAAGGTCTGGGAGGTCTTGCTCATGACTCGACTCCCATCAGCGACCGGCCGAACTGCTCGGGGTCGAAGGGCCGCAGGTCGTCGATGCTCTCGCCGACGCCGATGGCGTGCACCGGCAGGCCGAAGCGCTCGGCCAGCGCCACCAGCACGCCGCCGCGGGCGCTGCCGTCCAGCTTGGTCAGGATCAGGCCGGTGACCGAGACCAGGTCGCGGAACACCTCGACCTGGCTGTGCGCGTTCTGGCCGGTGGTGGCGTCCAGCACCAGCAGCACGTCATGCGGCGCCGTCGGGTCGATCTTCTTCAGCACGCGGATGATCTTGGCCAGCTCGGCCATCAGATTGTCCTTGTTCTGCAGCCGGCCGGCGGTGTCGATCAGCAGCACGTCGCGGCCCTCGGCCTTGGCCCGGGTCAGCGCGTCGAAGGACAGGCCGGCGGCGTCGGCGCCGGGATTGGCGGTGACCACCGGGCAGCCGGAGCGCTCGCCCCAGACCTGCAGCTGGTGCACCGCGGCGGCGCGGAAGGTGTCGCCGGCGGCGATCATCACCGAGCGGCCGTCCTCGCGCCACTGCTTGGCCAGCTTACCGATGGTGGTGGTCTTGCCGGTGCCGTTCACCCCGACCACCAGCACCACCTGCGGCTTGCGGTCAGAGGAGAGGGTCAAAGGCTTGGCCACCGGGCGCAGGATCTGCGCCACATGGTCGGCCAAGGCGCGCCGGACCTCGTCGCCCGACACCTCCTTTCCGAAGCGGGTGCGGGCCAGCTCGGCGGTCAGCTTGGCGGCGGTGGCCGGGCCGAGATCGGCCTGGATCAGCAGCTCCTCCAGCTCCTCCAGCGTCGCATCGTCCAGCTTGCGCTTGGTGAAGATGCCGCTGATGCCTTCGGTCAGCTTGGCGGAGGAGCGCGACAGCCCCTCCTTCAGTCGGGTGAACCACCCTCGTTTCGGCGCCCCTGCGCCGCCGTCGTTCATCTGTTCTGTCATGCGCGCTGTCTTAACACGCCGCGTGTGACCTCCGTAAGTCGGCCCGGCGCGGGGCAGGGGCGTTGCAAGAAAAGGGCTTGCAACCAACCCGCCTCCGGGACTGAAATGGCGGCATCGGCTGGGGTGCCCACCGTTACGGCGGGCTGAGATCATACCCATCGAACCTGACCTGGATCATGCCAGCGGAGGGAGCCTGAGATGACCGGCGTTCCGATTCCGTCTTTTTTGCAGGCCGACTCCGTCGGCCCGATGCCCCTGCGCGGGGCCCGACCTCGCGTCGCCATCATCGGCGCCGGGGTCAACGGCCTGGCCATCGGCTGGCGCCTGGCCCGCGCCGGCTGCCCCGTCGACGTCTACGACCGCGGCCCGGTCGGGCGCGAGGCCAGCTGGGCCGCCGCCGGCATGCTCGCCGCCGGGCTTGAGGCCGAGCCGGGGGAGGAGGCGCTGTTCGGCCTGTGCCGCCACGCCCAGGACCTCTGGCCCGGCTTCGCCCGTGAGGTCGAGGCGGCGTCCGACCTGCCGATCGGCTATCGCGACGAGGGCACGCTGGCCGTGGCCCTGACCCGCGACGACGCGGCGGAGCTGCGCTTCTCCGCCGACTATCAGGCCAAGCTCGGCGTCGATCTGCGCTGGCTGACCGGCGCCGAGCTGCTGAAGCGCGAGCCGATGCTGCGGCCGGGCCTCGCCGCCGCCGTGCACAGCCCGGCCGACCACCAGGTCGACAATCGCTGGCTGGTGCCGGCCCTGGTGGAGGCGCTGCGCCGGGCTGGCGGCGGGCTGCACGACCACGCGGAAGTCGAGGCCGTGGTCACCGATCGCGGCCGGGCCAGCGGCGTGGTGGTCGCGGGCGAGGCGCGGCCGGCCGATGTCGTGGTGCTGGCCGCCGGCGCCTGGTCGGGCGGCATCGCCGGCATCCCGCGCGAGGCGCTGCCGCCGGTGCGGCCGGTGAAGGGCCAGATGCTGGCGCTGCAGATGGACCCGGCGGCGCCGCTGCTGCGCCACGTGCTGTGGGTCGGCAAGGCCTATCTGGTGCCGCGGCTCGACGGCAGGCTGATCATCGGCGCCACGGTGGAGGAGCGCGGCTTCGACACCACCGTCACCGCCGGCGGCATGCTGTCGCTGCTCGACGCCGCCTGGCGCGCTTTGCCGGGGATCGAGGATCTGCCGGTGATCGAAAGCTGGGCCGGGCTGCGCCCCGGCAGCCGCGACGACGCGCCGGTGCTCGGCCCCTCGGCGATCGAGGGGCTGGTCCTCGCCACCGGCCACCACCGCAACGGCATCCTGCTGCTGCCGGCGACGGTCGAGGCGGTGGCCGGCACCATCCTCGACGGCAAGCTGCCGGAGGCGGCGGAGCCGTTCCGCATCGACCGCTTCACCCGGATCGCGGAGGCGGCGCAATGAGCGTGCCAGGGACCGTGAATGTGAACGGAGAAACCGAAGCCGTGGCGCTCGGGGTCAGCGTGCTCGACCTGCTGCTGGCCAAGGGCATCGACCCGGCGGCGCGCGGCACCGCCGTGGCGCTCAACGACGCCGTGCTGCCGCGCGCCCGCTGGCCTGAGCATCGCCTCGCGGCCGGCGACCGGGTCGAGATCGTCCGCCCGTTTCAAGGTGGTTAGGGCCAGGGCGGCTGAGGAGAGAATGGAAATGCAGGACCCCTTCATCATCGCCGGCGTGGCGCTGCGATCGCGCCTGTTCATCGGCTCCGCCGGCTATGCCAACCGGCAGCTGATGCTGGACTCGATCGAGGCCTCGGGGGCCGAGGTCGTCACCGCCTCGATCCGCCGGATCAGCCTGGAAGGCTATGCCGAAAGCCTGGTCGACCTGGTCGGTGACCGCTGGCGACTGCTGCCCAACACCGCCGGCTGCATGACCAGGCGGGACGCCATCCTGACGGCGCAGCTGGCGCGCGAGGCGCTGGGCACCACTTGGCTGAAGCTGGAGTTGATCGGCGACCGCGAGACCCAATACCCGGACGTCGCCCAGCTGGTCGAGGCGGCCGCGGAGCTGGTGCGCGACGGCTTTGTGGTGCTGCCCTACTGCAACGACGACCTCGTCACCTGCATGCGCCTGGCCGATGCCGGCTGCGCCGCGGTGATGCCGCTGGGCTCGCCGATCGGCTCCGGCCTCGGCATCTCCAACCCGCATGCGATCGAGATGATCTGCAGCCGCATCCAGGTGCCGGTGGTGCTGGACGCCGGCATCGGCACCGCCTCGGACGCGGCGCTGGCGATGGAGCTCGGCTGCTCCGCCGTGCTGCTGTCGACCGCCGTGGCCAAGGCGCGCGACCCGGTGCGCATGGCCCGGGCCATGGCCGCGGGAGTCGAGGGCGGGCGCCTGGCCTCCCGCGCCGGCCGGATCCCGAAGCGCCGCCTCGCCGACCCCTCCAGCCCGCAGCTCGGCCTGATCGGGACGTGATGGGCCCATGACCGGGCTGCCGTCGCCGCCGCTGCTGCTGATCACCGATCGGCGCCAGGCGCCGCGGCCGCTGGAAGGCGTGGTGGCGGACGCGCTGGCCGCCGGCTGCCGCTGGGTCAGCCTGCGCGAGAAGGACCTGCCGGCGGCGGAGCGGCTCGCTTTGCTGCGCCGGCTGCGTGCGCTGGCCCGGCCGGTCGGGGCGGTCGTCACCGTCCATGCGGATCCGGAGGCAGCGGCCGAGGCCGACGGGCTGCATCTCGCCGCCGGCGGCGACCCGGAAGCGGCGCGGCAACGACTCGGGCCCGCGGCCCTGATCGGCGTGTCCTGCCATGCCGGGGAGGAGGTCGACGCGGCCATCGCCGCCGGGGCCGACTACGTCACCCTCGGCCCCCTGGCGCCGACCGCCAGCAAGCCGGGCTATGCGCCGACCCTGTCCGCGGCCGAGGCCGGCGCCGTCGCCCGCCGCCATCCCGGCCGGGTGATCGCGCTGGGTGGGGTCGAAGCCGCCTTTGTGCCGGATCTGATCGCCTCCGGCTTTGCCGGGGTCGCGGTGATGGGCGGGGTGATGCGGGTCGCCGCTCCGGGGGCCGTGATCCGCGAATACCTCGCGGCGCTCGGCGCCGGTCCGGCCTGACCGCCTGCCGCTAGTGCCGTACGGCGTGCTATAGGTCGGGGCCGGATGGGAACCCCGCCTCCATGAAGCTGCGGCCGCTGCGCGTCCTGGAATTCGTCCTGATCACGGTCCCGGGGCTGATCGGTCTGGTCTTCGCCCTGCGCGCTGCCGGCCCGCTGATCGACCTCGTCCAGGCCGAGCTGAGCCGGACGCCGGAGGCGCAGGAGGTCGAGGCCACGCTGACTGCCTGGACCCGCGTCGGGACCTCGCCGGAGCAGATCGACGCGGAGCTCGGCAAGGCCTTCGCCGAGGACGACATCGACTCGGTCGCGGTCTGGCTGAAGGTGGCCGAAATGACGGGCTATCCCGTCAGGCCGGAATGGCGGGCGCGGTACGCGGACGAGACCTCGACGGCGAGCAGCATGACCCGATCCGCCCGGCAGGCGGTCGCGGGCGCCGTGACCGGAGCGGGCCATGGCCTCTCCGGCCTGGCCGGCGCCTTCGCCGCCGACATGACCTTCGTCGGCGACCTGCGCGACATCGGCCGCGAGCTCTGGCATTTCGGCAACAGCGAGCCGGTGGACGAGCTGGCGCTGGGCCTGTCGGGCATCGGGCTCACTTTGACCGCGGCGACCTGGGGCTCCGGCGGGGTCGCGGCCCTGCCGCGCGGCGCGGTGTCGGCCTTCAAGATCGCCCGGCGGACCGGCCGGCTGTCGGCGCGCTTCGCCGAGCGCCTCGGCCGGATGGTCGCCGATGTGGTCGATTTCCCGGCCCTGCGCCGCCAGGTGCGGGAGGCCGGGTGGCGGGACACGGTGATGCGGCCCGGCGCAGTCTTCGCCGCCGCGGTCCGCCGCGACCGCCTGGATGGGCTGGACGAGGCCGTCGGCGCCGCCGGCCGGGTGGCCGACCGGGTCGGCCCGGCGCAGTCGGTCGAGCTGCTGCGCTATGTCGACGACGTGCCGGACCTGCGGCGCGTTGACGAGGTGTCGGCGGTGATGGGCGACCGCACCCTGGCCGTGTTCAAAGTGCTGAAGCGCGGCGCGTTGACCACGGTGAAGGCGACGGTCCGCTGGTCGCGGCGGCTCGCCGACCTGACCGCCACCGTGCTGTTCGGCGCGATCAGCCTGCTCTTCGCCCTGGTGTACTGGCTGCGGCTGCTGCTGCTCGGCCTGATCTACGGCCTGTGGTGGGGATGCCGGGCCTGCCTCGCTGTCCGGATTTCCTAGGATGGGGATCTCGACAGAGGACCGCAGGCGGATATAATTTATCCTTTATTGTTCTATGAGATCGTGCTTGGCATTCGTCTCCACGCCTCGGACCGGGCCGGTGTCTCGGTCTGTTCATCGCACCTTTTCGACATGCAGGATTCGGGAGGACAGAAATTATGGCGATTGCGACGCCGCGCTTCGGCACTGCCGGAAATGATACGATGACCGGGGACGTCTTCGTGCCCCAGCCGTCCGGGGATCCGATCTACGACCCGAATTACTGGCAGGACGAGCTGCACGGCCTGGGCGGCGACGACACGCTGTCGGGGCTGGGGAATGGCGACTGGCTTTACGGCGACGCCGGAAGTGACGTGCTGCAGGGAGGCGACGGCAACGACGCCCTCACCGGCGGTACCGGCCCGGACCAACTGGATGGCGGCGCCGGCCGCGATACCGCCAGCTATGCGGATAGCGGGGCGGGCGTTTCCGTCGACCTGTCGCAGGGGACGGGCTCGGGCGGCACCGCCGAAGGCGACGCCCTGGTCTCGATCGAAGGCGTCACCGGCAGCGCGTTCGCGGATCACCTGACCGGCAATGGCGCCAGCGAACTCCACGGCGGCGCCGGCGACGACGTCCTGGTTGGGGCCGGCCCATGGGACGGCAACGACGGCTACCTGTATGGCGAGGCCGGCGACGACGTGTTCATGGCGTCCGCCCGCGGCGACCGCCTGTTCGGCGGCGACGGCTTCGACACCGTCAGCTATGCCCTCGCGGCGACAGGCGTCGCGTTCGGCTACTTCGGCATTGCCGACAACGCACCGCATTACTTTGTCGCGGGTGTCGCCCCTGAGCCGTCGCTCCCCAGCGATTCCCTGTACTCGATCGAGAAGATCATCGGCAGCCAGTTCGCGGACCGGCTGGGATACGCAGACATCTTGGTGGGAGGTGCCGGAGATGATGTCTTTATCTCCGGAGCGAGCTTATGGGATGGCGGTGAGGGCAACGATACGATCAGCTATGAGCAAAACCCTGGGAGTGTGAACCTCGATCTGGCTCAGGGCGAAGCGGATGGGTTCATCATTTCGGTCGAGAATGTCATCGGCAACTCAAGCAACGACGTCCTGACCGGGAACAGCGTCGCGAACTCGCTCCAAGGCGCGTTCGGCAACGACGTGCTTCGGGGCGGAGCGGGAGCCGATCTGCTCAACGGCGGCGCCGGTTCCGATTCGGCGAGCTACGCGAACAGCAGCGCCGGCGTCACCGTCAGCCTGGTGACGGGCAGCGGATCCGGCGGCGACGCGGCCGGCGACGTGCTGGTGTCGATCGAAAGCCTGACCGGCAGTGCGTTCGACGACACCCTGACCGGGGATGGCGGCGGAAATGTGCTGAACGGCGGCGCGGGCAACGACATCCTCCGCGGCGGGGCCGGCCCCGACTGGCTGGACGGCAGCTCCGGCAACGATCTGGTCAGCTACTGGGACAGCTCGGTTGGGGTGACGGCCAATCTGGCGACCGGCCAGGGGTCCGGCGGCGACGCCCAGGGCGATGTCTATCTCGGGATCGAGATGCTGAACGGCAGCCAGGGCAACGACGCCCTCACGGGCAATACCGGAGCCAATGGCCTGTTCGGCTGGGGCGGCGACGATATCCTGCGCGGAGGGGCCGGCGCCGACCGGCTGGACGGCGGTGCCGGCACGGACCTCGTCAGCTATTGGGACAGCTCCGTCGGCGTGACCGTGAACCTGCTGACCGGTTTCGGCAGCGGCGGCGACGCGCAGGGCGACGGCTACACATCGGTCGAGAACGTCAATGGCAGCCAGGGCGGCGACACGCTGATCGGCAACGCGGTCGCCAATGTGCTGAACGGCTATGCCGGCGCCGATTCGCTCAATGGCGGCGGCGGCCAGGACGTGCTCGATGGCGGCGCCGGAAAAGATACCCTGACCGGCGGCGCCGATGCGGACCGCTTCGTCTTCAGCGCGGTCGGGGACAGCGTGGTCGGCGCTGGCGCCGACCGGATCGCCGACTTCGTCCGGGCCCAGGGCGACAAGATCGATCTGTCGGCGATCGACGCCGTCACCGGCGTCGCCGGCAACCAGTCCTTCACCTTCATCGGCTCCGGGCTGTTCACGCACCATGCCGGCGAGTTGCGCGCCGCCAACACCAGCCCTGGCGTCACCACCATCGCCGGCGACGTCAACGGCGACGGCGTCTCCGACTTCCACATCGTGCTCACCGGCAACTTCGCCCTCGTCGCCGGCGACTTCGTGCTCTGACCCGCGCGGACGGCTGGCCGCGGGGTCAGCCGTCCAGCAGGCCGCGCGACAGGATGCCGGCGAAGCTGGTCTCGGCCGGGCCGGTCATCAGCACATGGCCGTCGCTCTCGCGCCATTCGATCAGGAGGGTGCCGCCGTCGAGGTCGACCCAGGCGGTGCGCTCGGCCAGGCCTCGGCGCACGGCGGCCACGGCGGCGGCGCAGGCGCCGCTGCCGCAGGCCTGGGTGACGCCGACGCCGCGCTCCCACACCCGATAGCGCAGCCGGTCGCGGGCCAGCATCTGGACCACGCCGATATTGGCGCGCTCGGGGAACAGCGGGTCGTGCTCCAGCACCGGGCCGACGCCGTCGATCTGCACCTTCTCGGCGTCCGGCACGAAGAACACGGCGTGCGGGTTGCCCATCGACACGCCGACCGCGTCCGACAGCGCGCCGGACGACACCGGCAGGTGCAGCGTGTCGGCCTCATGCGCCAGCGGGATGTCCTGCCAGCCCAGCCGGGCCGGGCCCATGTCGACGGTGACGCCGCCCTGGGGGGCGTTGCGGCATTCCAGCAGGCCGCTGCGGGTCTCGACCACGGCCCGGTCGGCGCCGCTGTCGGCCATCACCAGCGCGGCGACGCAGCGCGTGCCGTTGCCGCAGGCGCCCGATTCGGTGCCGTCGGCATTGAGGATGCGCATGAACACGTCGGCGCCTGCGGTCTGCGCCGGCTCGATCACCAGCAGCTGGTCGAAGCCGACGCCGCGGTGCCGGTCGGCGATGCGCCGCGCCTGGTCGGGATGGATCGGGATCGGCCGCTCGCGCGCGTCCAGCACCACGAAGTCGTTGCCCAGCCCGTGCATCTTCCAGAACGGCAGCCCGTCCATCGCCCGCTCCCAAGTCTCTCCCGCTCTCATATGGCATCAACCGGCCTCGGTGCGCGAGGGCGGAGCCCTGCGTGATCGACAGGGCGAGGGCCGGCGGCTAGCATGACGGCCGACGGTGCCCCGGGAGACCGGGGTGAAAAGGGAAGCCGGTGAGCCTATTCGGGCAAGGCCGGCGCTGCCCCCGCAACTGTAAGCGGCGAGCCCGCGCCCGAAGCCACCGGCTGATCCCGGGAAGGGGGCGTGCGGCGGCGACCCGCGAGCCAGGAGACCTGCCGTCGGATGAGTGCGTGTGACGGGGCGGGGTGTCCCCGGGCGGCGCGTCGGACGGCAGCCTGTCCGGCCGGCCCCTCCCGGACCCCTGCCGAAGGCGGGAGATGCTGTGGTGTCCGATCTGACCGTGCGGCCGCTGGTGGCCGCGGATGTGCCGATGCTGCTCGACATGCTGCGCGAGCTCGCGGCAATCGCCGGCGAGCAAGCGGCGATGACGGCGCAGCGCGCCGATCTCGACGAGGCGCTGGCCGAGGTGCCGCCGCGCTTCCGCGGCCTGCTCGCCGAGGATGGCAGCGGCGTGGTCGGCTATGTCAGCTACACCATCGACTATTCGATCTGGACCGGCGGCGACTTCATCCGGGTCGACGACGTCTATGTCCGCGACCGGGCGCGCGGCCGCGGCATCGGCCGGCAGCTGATGCGGTCGCTGGCCGATATCGGCGTGTCCCAGGCGATGCGGGTGCGCTGGGAGATGGCGTCGGACAATGCCGATGCCCGCCGGCTCTATGCCGGCATCGGCGCGGCGCCGGAGGACAAGACCATCTGGCGCTGGCCGGTCGCGGCCATGGAGGCCTTTCTCGACCGCAGTGAGCCGCCGCCGTCGACCGCCGAGGGCGCCGTCCCCTCCGAAGCCGGCCGCGGCCTGCCGGGCGAGGACGGCTTCATCCTGGTGCTGCGTCGGGAGAAGGACTGACCGTTCGGCCGGGCCGCGGTTGACTCCGCGGCCCCATCCGCCTAAAAGACCGACCGTTGCGGGATCGGCCCGCAGCGAGACCCCAAGGGGTGCCGCCAGTTCGCGAGTGTCGCGCACTGGCGCTTTTCCGTTTGGGGTTGCGGAATTCGAAGGGCGATCATGTTCGAAGGTCTGAGCGGCCGTCTCGGCGACATCTTCGACCGGCTTCGCAAGCGCGGCGCGCTGACGGAGGCCGATGTCGGCGCCGTCATGCGCGAGGTGCGCGTGGCGCTGCTCGAGGCCGATGTCGCCCTGCCGGTGGTCAAGGACTTCGTCGACAAGGCGCGCGAGCGGGCGGTCGGGGCGGAGGTGCTGCGCTCGGTCACCCCCGGCCAGCAGGTCATCAAGATCGTCCATGACTGCCTGATCGAGATGCTGGGCGGCACGCCCGGCGAGGCGCCGGACCTCAACGCCGCGACCCCGATCAACCTGATCGCCGTGCCGCCGGTGCCGGTGCTGATGGTCGGCCTGCAGGGCTCGGGCAAGACCACCACCACCGGCAAGCTCGCCCTGCGCCTGAAGGATCGCGACAACCGCAAGGTCCTGATGGCGTCGCTCGACACGCGGCGCCCGGCGGCGCAGGAGCAGCTGAAGATCCTGGGCGAGCAGATCGGCGTCACCACCCTGCCGATCATTGCTGGGCAGGAGCCGCTGGCCATCGCCCGCCGCGCCATGGAGCGCGGCCGGCTCGAGGGCTTCGACGTCGTCCTGCTCGACACCGCTGGCCGCCTCGCCATCGACGAGGAGCTGATGGCCGAGGTGGTGGCGATCCGCGACGCCACCAAGCCGACCGAGACCCTGCTGGTGGCCGACGCCATGACCGGCCAGGACGCGGTCAACGTCGCCCGCACCTTCCATGAGCGGGTCGGCATCACCGGCATCGTCCTGACCCGGGTCGACGGCGACAGCCGCGGCGGCGCCGCCCTGTCGATGCGCGCCGTCACCGGCCAGCCGATCAAGCTGATCGGCGTGGGCGAGAAGATGGACGCGCTGGAGCTGTTCCATCCCGACCGTATCGCCAACCGCATCCTTGGCATGGGCGACGTCGTCAGCCTGGTCGAGAAGGCGGCGCAGACGATCGAGAAGGAGGATGCCGAGAAGCTCGCGGCCAAGATCCAGAAGGGCGAGTTCGACCTCGAGGACCTCGCCTCCCAGCTGCGCCAGATGCGCAAGATGGGCGGGCTGCAGGGGCTGATGGGCATGCTGCCCGGCGTCGGCAAGATCAAGGACCAGATGAAGACTGCCGGCATGGACGACAAGATGATCAAGCGGCAGGAGGCGATCATCTCCTCGATGACGCCGGTCGAGCGCCGCAACCCGAAGATCATCCACGCCAAGCGCAAGGTGCGGATCGCCGCCGGCTCCGGCACATCGGTGCAGGACGTCAACAAGCTGCTGAAGCAGCATCAGCAGATGGCCGACATGATGAAGCGGATGAAGAAGCTGGGGAAGGCCGGGATGATGCGCGGCATGCCCAAGCTGCCGCCCGGCATGCTGCCGCCCGGCTTCAAGATGTGAGGAGGGGATCGTCATGACCATGATGCTCGACCACGTCTCCATCGGCGTCGCCGACCTGGGCGCCAGCCGTGCCTTCTACGACGCGGCGCTGGCGCCGCTCGGCTACGGCCGCATTCTCGATTTCGACGACGCCACCGGCTATGGCGAGCCGATGCCGGCGCGGACCGGCCATTTCTGGATCGGCAAGGCCGAGGCCGGCAAGCTGGCGCCGATGCCCGGCCTGCACATCGCCTTCGGCGCGCCGGACCGGGCCTCGGTCGACGCCTTCCATGCCGCGGCCCTGGCCGCCGGCGGCCGCGACAACGGCGCGCCGGGCCCGCGGCCGCACTACCACCCGAACTACTATGGCGCCTTCGTGATCGACCCCGACGGGCACCACGTCGAAGCCGTCTGTCACGACCCCGCCTGAGTTTCCCCAACAGCAAGCTTGACCTGAGGAGAGTACCGTAATGTCCGTCAAGATCCGCCTGACCCGTGGCGGCGCCAAGAAGCGCCCGTTCTACTCGATCGTGATCGCCGACACGCGCAGCCCGCGCGACGGCCGCTTCGTCGAGAAGGTCGGCACCTACAACCCGATGCTGGCGAAGGATCATCCGGAGCGCCTGGTGCTGAAGGCCGACCGGATCAAGCATTGGCTGTCGGTCGGCGCCCAGCCGACCGATCGCGTCGCCAAGTTCCTCGGCCAGGCCGAGCTGGCGCCGATGCCGGTGTATCGCGAGAGCCCGTCGAAGTCGGCGCCGAAGGCGAAGGCCCAGGAGCGCGCCAAGGCTGCGGCCGAGGCCGCCGCCAAGGCCGCCGAGGCTCCGGCCGAGGCCTGATCCGTACGGGCGCCCTTGCCCCGCGCGGGGTGAAGGGTGCCGGCCGGATTCTCCGCCATGACTTCATCCTCCAAGGTCTGCGTCGGCCAGATCACCGGGGCGCACGGCGTCCGCGGCCTGGTGAAGGTCAAGCCCGTCACCGCCGCCCCGGAGGACCTGACCGCCTACGGCCCGGTCTCTGACGAGGCCGGGGCGCGGCGCCTCGCCCTGCAACTGCTGTCCTGGGCCAAGGACCACTGGATCGTGCGGGTCGAGGGCGTCGCCGACCGCGACGCGGCCGACGCCCTGCGCGGCCTGCGGCTCTATGTCGACCGCGCCGCCCTGCCGGAGCCCGAGGAGGACGAGTTCTACCACGCCGACCTGGTCGGCCTGGCGGCGGTGCTGGCGGACGGGACCGTCTTCGGCACGGTCCGCGCCGTGTTCGATTTCGGCGCCGGCGAGATGCTGGAGATCGCGCGGGTCGAGGGCAGCGCCGTGATGCTGCCCTTCACCCGGGCCGCGGTGCCGGTGGTCGACATCGCCGGCCGCCGCATCGTGATCGACCCGCCGGCCGGGCTCCTGGAGCCGGCGGAACAGCCGCCGGAAGAGGGCGAGGACGAGGCCTGAAATGCCTTGGACCGCCCGCATCCTGACGCTGTTTCCGGAGATGTTTCCGGGCCCGCTCGGCCAGTCCCTGGCCGGCAGGGCGCTGGCACGCGGCGACTGGATGCTGGAATCGGTGGACATTCGCGGCTTTGCGCGCGATAAGCACCGCTCGGTCGACGACGCCCCCTTCGGGGGCGGCGCCGGCATGGTCATGCTTCCCCAGGTCTTGGACGACGCCGTGCAGGCGGTCCGCCGCCCGGGGGAGCGGCTGATCTATCTGAGCCCCCGCGGCCGGCTGCTCGATCAGGCGCTGGTGCGGAACCTGGCGGCGGAACAGGCGATCGTCCTGCTCTGCGGCCGGTACGAAGGGGTCGACCAGCGGCTTCTCGACGCCCAGGGGGCGGAGGAGGTCAGCCTGGGCGATTTCATCCTGTCCGGCGGCGAGATCGCCGCGCTGGCCCTGATCGATGCCGTGGTGCGCTTGCTCCCCGGCGTCATGGGCAACGCGGAGAGCGCCGGGGAGGAGAGTTTCGGGGCCGAGTTCGGGGCGGGTCTCCTGGAGTACCCGCACTACACCCGGCCGGCCCTGTGGACAGGCGCCGACGGCGCACCGCGCGCGGTGCCGGAGATCCTGGTCTCCGGCGACCACGCCAAGGTGCGGCGCTGGCGGCTGGAACAGGCGGAAAGCATCACCCGGGAGCGACGCCCGGACCTCTGGCAGCGATACCTCGCCGTGAACCCCGAAAGGGCCGAAGGCGGCGGGAGCCACGTCCGAAAGCGCCCGGGCCGAGACCGACGTAGAGACACCAAGGAACAAGAAGGACGAGAGCCATGAACATCATTCAGACGATCGAGCAGGAGCAGATCGACAAGCTGACCGCCGACCGCAAGATCCCGGACTTCCAGCCCGGCGACACGGTCAAGGTGAACGTCAAGGTCATCGAAGGCACGCGCGAGCGTGTGCAGGCCTATGAAGGCGTCTGCATCGGCCGCAAGAACGCCGGCCTGAACAGCCACTTCACCGTCCGCAAGATCAGCTATGGCGAGGGCGTCGAGCGCGTCTTCCCGCTGTACAGCCCGCGCATCGACTCGATCGAGGTCGTCCGCCGCGGCGCCGTCCGCCGCGCCAAGCTGTATTACCTGCGCGACCGCCGCGGCAAGGCCGCGCGCATCACCGAGCGCCGGGACAACAAGCCTCAGGACAGCAAGCCCCAGGTCAGCAAGGACCAGGGCTGACCTTCTTCGGGATGGGCTGGATCGAGGGCCGGCGCAGCGCGCCGGCCCTTTTGTTTTGCGCCGTCAGCCGGCCGAGCGCTGTGCCGCCGCCGGAACGATGCCGTCGGCCAGCAGGCCGTGCAGCTGCTCGAGATAGCCGTCGCGGGACCGCGCCGTCGGGTCCGAGGTCATGACCACGGTCAGGCCGAGATCGGGCACGACATAGACCATCTGCCCGCCGAAGCCCCAGGCGTAATAGACCGGGTGGCCCTGCGCCTCGGTGATGAACCAGCCATAGCCATAGGCGTGGCCGGTGAAGGGCGACCGGGTGCGCGGCGTCCATGATGCCTCGACCCAGCCCTCGGGCAGCACCCGCTTTCCGTCGATCACCCCGCCCTGGCGGTACAGCTCGCCGAAGCGCAGCAGGGCGCGGGGCGACAGCACCATGTCGTTGCCGCCGACATAGATGCCCTGCGGGTCGCGCGGCCAGTCCGGGATGGTGATGCCCAGCGGCCGGCCCAGCCAGTCGCGCATCAGCGCCAGCGTGCTGCGGCCGGTCAGCCGGGTCAAAGCGGCCGACAGCAGATGGCTGTCGCCGGTCGAATACAGCATCCGCCCGCCGGGCCGGTCGATGAAGGGCCGGGACAGGATGTAGCGCACCCAGTCCGGGCTGCTGGTCCAGCGCCCGTAATTCGGGCCCGAGGTGCGGTCGAGCCCGGCCCGCATCGACAGCAGATGGTCGATGGTGACCTGGGCCAGCAGCGGGTCCGCGTCCGCCGGCAGCTCGTCGGCCAGGATCGGGGCGACCGGCTGGTCGAGCCCGGTGAAGACCCGGCGTTCGAGGGCGATGCCGACCAGCGCCGACAGGATCGATTTCGACGCCGACTTGATGTTCACCGGCCGGTCCAGCCCCGGGCCGCGGAAGGCGCGCTCCGCCACCGGCACGCCGTCCTGGGCGATGATCAGCGCCCGCAGCCGCGGCAGCGCCGCCGCCCGCTGCAGCACCGCCTCCAGCCGGGCCGGGTCGAACCGGGATTCCGGCGCTGTGGCCACCAGAGGAGTGGCGACCTGGGCGGCAGAGGGCATCGCCGCCAGCACGAGGCCGGACGTGATCAGGGGCAGCAGCCGGGTCCGGAGCCGTCGCATCCCGCCCATGTGGCGCCAGGCGCAGCGAAGCGCAAGAGGTTGTCCGTAAGTCGCGTTTCCGCCGCCGGTCTCCCGGCCTAGGCTCGGAGGATTCGCAGCAATGGAGGCCGGTGATGCCGTGGCGCTGGCTGATCCCGATCCTGGTCCTGGTCGCCGGTCCCGCCGCCGCCCAGACGCAGGTACCGACTGCGGTGTTCCCGTTCGAGCTGGCCGACACCAGCGGCGAGGTCGCCTCGCCCGGCCACGACGAGCGCATCGCCCTGGCCACCGAACAGCTGGCCCGCAAGCTGGAGGGATCCGGCCGCTACCGGCCGGTCGACCTGGCCCCGCTGGCGGCGAAGGTCGCGGCGACGGCGCCGCGCTACAGCTGCGGCGGCTGCTGGCTGGACGTCGCCCGGGAGAGCGGCGCGGAGCTGGCGGTGCTGCCCGCCGTCCACAAGATCTCGACCCTGATCTCGACCATGGACATCTGGATCGCCGACCTGCGCACCGGCCAGTACGTCGCCCATGTCCAGGGCCAGATCCGCGGCGACACCGACGCGGCCTGGCTGCGCGGCGTCGACTTCCTGGTCGACGACCGGCTGCTGCGGCAGACGCCATGAAAAAAGGGCCGGCGCTGGGCCGGCCCCTTCACGTCCTGCCGAAGAGCTCGATGCGGTTACTTCACCGGCTCGATGGCGGTGCCGACGCGCTTGAACAGGGCGTAGCCGGACTTGGTGCGGTCGCCCTTGGCGTCATAGGCGATGTCGCCGATCACGGTCTTGTAGTCGCTGCCGTCACGCAGCGCCGCCGCGACCTTCGCCGGATCGTTCGAGCCGGCCTTCTTCGCCGCCTCGGCCCAG
The DNA here is from genome assembly GCF_052078665.1 of Inquilinus sp. CA228. Taxonomy (NCBI): domain Bacteria; kingdom Pseudomonadati; phylum Pseudomonadota; class Alphaproteobacteria; order Rhodospirillales; family Rhodospirillaceae; genus Inquilinus; species Inquilinus sp. CA228. Next base: position 80,781 of record NZ_JBQJIK010000024.1, read on the forward strand.
ACCTGGACCGCGGCATAGGCGTAGAGGGTGTAGCCGGCCGGGTCGATGCTCTTGGCCTTCAGCGCCGCGACCACGTCCTTCGCCGCCGGGTTGGTCTCGGGCGGGTTGTCGACGGTCAGCAGCACGCCCTCGCCGGCCGGGCCGACGATCGACCAGAAATCCTGGGCATAGAGGCCGTCGCCGGAGATGAACTGCGCCTGCAGCCCCTGGTCGCGCATCTGGCGCAGCAACAGCCCGGCCTCGTTGTACAGGCCGCCGTAATAGACCACGTCGATGTTCTGGGACTTCAGCTTCGAGATCGTGGCCGAGTAGTCCAGCTCGCCCGGCGTGATCGTCTCATAGGCCGTTTCCTTCACCCCGGCGGCGTTGAGCGCCGCCTTGGTGGCGTCGGCCAGGCCCTTGCCATAGGTGGTCGAATCCTGGACGAAGGCGATCTTCTTGTCCTTGAACTGCGCGGCGATATAGGCGCCGGCGACATTGCCCTGCTGGTCGTCGCGGACCACCGTGCGGAACACGGTCTTGTAGCCCTTCTCGGTCAGGTCCACCGCGGTGGCCGAGGGGGTGATCATGATGATCCCCTCCTCGTCATAGATCGGCGCGGCGGCGACGGTGGCGCCCGACAGGGTGTGGCCGACGACCACGGCGACCTTCTTGTTGACCATGTCGTTGGCGACCTGCACGGCCTGGCGCGGGTCGCCGGCATCGTCGCCGAACTCCACCACGATCTTTTCGCCATTGACCCCGCCGGCGGCGTTGATCGCCTCGACCGCCGCCTCGACGCCGCGCCGCTCCTGCAGCCCGTAGGGCGCGTTGCCGCCGCTCAGCACGAAAGCGGCCCCGATGGTGACGTCGGCCCAGGCGGCCGATCCGCCGAAGACGGTGGCCAGGGCCAGGGCCGAGGCCAGCGTCCTGCTGCGGAATCTGCTCATGCGAATCTCCCCTCTTCACTCCGGCGGGCCGGATGCCCGCACTTTGGGCAAGAGGGTAGAGCGATTGCAGGCCCGGCGTGAATTCGTTTGTTGCGGAACCGGCGTTTCGGCCCGTCCCGGTTTCGTTTCGATCGGCCGGCCAGGCCGTTCCATCAGGAAAATATCCCGGCCGGCGCGTTCGGTCGGACTGTGCCGAATCAGACCGTCTCGGTCACCTTGCTCAGGTTGCGCGGCGCGTCGGGCGACAGGCCGCGGGCCTCGGACAGGGCGGCGACGAAGGGGTAGAAGGCGCCGATCGCCAGGATCGGGTCCAGCGCCGGGTGCAGCGGCGGCGGCAGCGGCAGCGTCGCGCCCTCGACCCCCGGCGCGCCGGCCAGCAGCACATCGGCGCCCAGGCCGCGGAACTCCGCCGCCATCTTCAGCACGCTGTCCCGCCCGCCGTCGTTCGGCGCATAGGCCAGCACCGGGTATCCGGCTTCGACCAGCGCCTTCGGCCCGTGCATGATCTCGGCCGCGCTCATCGCCTCGGCCTGCAGGATGCAGGTCTCCTTGAACTTCAGCGCGCTCTCCTGGGCGATCGCCAGATTCAGGCCGCGGCCCGCCACCATCATCCGGTCGGCCTTCACCAGCGCCTCGACCGCCGGCGACCAGTCGCAGCGCGTCGCCGCCTCCAGCGCTTCCGGCAGCCGCTGCAGCGCCGCCGCCAGCTCGGCATCCTCGGCCCATTCGGCGACCAGCCGGGCGGCGACCACCAGGCTGGCGATATAGGATTTGGTCGCGGCCACGGCGCGCTCGCGCCCGGCATGCTGGTCCAGCACGATCTCCGCCGCCTGGGCGGCCGGGCTGTCGGTCGCGTTCAGGATGGCGACGGTCAGCGCCCCGCGCTCGCGGGCGCGGCGCACCGGCGTCACCAGGTCCGGGCTGCGGCCGGACTGCGACACGGCGATGGCCAGGCTGCCCTTCAGGTCGAGATCGGAATGGCCCAGCGTCTCCAGCGACGGCGGCAGCGAGGCGGTGACGACGCCCAGCCGGCTGCCCAGCAGATAGGCGGCATAGGTCGCGGCGTGGTCGGAGCTGCCGCGGGCGATGGTCACGGCGAAGCGCGGCCGGGCGGCGCGCAGCCGGGCCGCGAGGTCGCGGATGAGCTCCGCGTCGGCGGCCAGCAGGTCGGCGATGCGGGCGGGGGCCTCGCGCGCCTCCTCAAGCATGATCGAGGTCAATCGACTCTCCTTCGACATGGACGCTGGTGACCCGCAGGCCGGCGTCGAGAACGACGATGTCCGCCCAGGCGCCGGGCGCCAGGCGGCCGCGATCGGCCAGGCCGAGATAATCGGCGGCCAGGGTCGAGGTGCGGCGCGACGCCTCCTCCGGCGCCAGGCCGATGGCGACGAGGTTGGCGAAGGCCTGGTCCATGGTCAGGCAGCTGCCGGCCAGGGTGCCGTCGTCCAGCCGCACGCCGTTGCCGCATTTGCGCACCGTGTAGCGGCCCAGCCTGTAGTCGCCATCGGGCATGCCGGAGGCGGCGGTGGCGTCGGTGACGGCGTACAGCGACGGGATCGCCCGCAGCGCCGCCCGGATGGCGCCGGGATGGACATGCAACAGGTCGGGGATCAGCTCGGCATGCTCGGCATGGGCCAAGGCGGCGCCGACGATGCCGGGGGCGCGGTGGTGCAGCGCCGTCATGGCGTTGAACATGTGGGTGACGCCGTCGACCCCGCGCGAGAAGGCCTCGGCCGCGGTCTCGTAGTCGCAGGAGGAATGGCCCAGCTGCACCCGGATGTCGCGCGCCGCCAGGAAGGCCTGCAGGCTGCCGTCGGGGTCGGCCTCCGGCGCCCAGGTCACGACCCGGATGTCGGCGCGGTCGCAGAAATCGGCCATGCGCGCGAGATCGGCCGGGATGGCATAGGGCGGCTGGGCGCCCAGCCGATCCGGGCTGATGAACGGACCCTCCAGATGCACGCCCAGCACCCGGGCCTCGCCCGGGCGCCGTCCCGCGATCACCCGGCCGGCGCCATCCAGCGCCGTCTCGATCTCCTCGACCGGCGAGGTCATGGTGGTGGCCAGCAGCGACGTCGTGCCGTGCCGAACATGGGTACGGGCCAGGGTGCGGATCGAGGCCTCGCCCTCCATCGCGTCGGCGCCGCCGCCGCCATGGCAGTGCAGGTCGATGAAGCCGGGGACGATCATCGGGCCGTCATCCAGGCCTGCGACCGGCTCGACGCTGCGGATATGGCTGGCGAAGGCGATGCGCCCGGCGACCCAACCCCCGGGCGTCAGGATGCGGCCCTCGAGAGTCTTGGTCATGCGTCGCTCCAGGCTTCGCCGGGGGCCAGGGACCGGGCCAGCAGCACGGCGCCGTCGCGGGCGTCCCCCAGCGGGGGCCGCAGCCGGGCGGTGATGGTCGGGTCCATATAGGGCCGCAGCGGCGCCGCCAGGCTGCCGCCGGCGCAGAAGGGCAGAGTGCCGGCGGGGTCCAGGGCGCGGGCCAGCCGGTCGACCTCGCGCCCGGCCGCCTGCATCAGCCGCACCGCGGCGAGGTCGCCCTCGCCGGCCAGCCGGACCACGATCGGCGCCAGTGTGGCGTATTTGGTCGACGGCGCCTGGTAGGTCCAGGACAAGAGCTCCGGCCCGGTGGCGCCGCAGGTCTCGAACATCGCCCGGTGCAGGGCCGAGCCGCCGGGCGGGTCGATCGCGCGGCCGTCCAGCAGCTGCAGCGCCTCGCCCAGCGCCTTCAGGCCCAGCCAGGCGCCGCTGCCCTCGTCGCCGACCGGGAAGCCCCAGCCGCCGACCTGGCGGGTGGTGCCGTCGGCGGTGAGGGAGCCGCCGACCGTGCCGGTACCCAGCGCGATGGCGGCGCCGGGCTGGCCGCCATGGGCGCCCAGCGGGGTGGCATGGGCGTCGGAGCACAGGCGCAGGCAGGCGAAGCCGGGGGCCTTGGCGCGGAATTCGGCGCGCTTGTCCGGCCGGCCGGTGCCGGCTAGGCCGCAGGCCAGCACCGTGTCCGGATAGTCGGCCTCGACGATCCCGGCCGCACCAAGCGCGATCCAGATCTGGGCCCAGGCGCCGTCGACGCCGAGCGTCAGGCTGGACGGGCCGGCCGTGCCCTCGCCCAGCACGCTTCCGTCCGGATCGACGGCGCGGAGCCTGGTTCCGGTCGCGCCGCCATCGACGCCGATAAGGATGCGGATCGCCATGCCCTGGTCCTGGATGCTGTCGCGCGGGGACGCTAGCAAGCCGCGCCGTCAGCGTCATCGCGCCAGATGGTCTATACCACCCGGACGAGAGCCGGGCCACAGCGAATGCCGTTTCCCCGCGGCCGATTTCGAGATTATTGTTCCAAGAGTTGGAACGTTTGGAACGAACGCGGATGGCAGGGACGGAAGCGGCAACGGTCGAGCCGGCGCCGGACAGCTTCGAGGCGCTGCGCGGCGCCGTCGCCGCCCGCTACCCGGCGCTGAGCAAGCGGCTCAAGACCATCGCCGAATTCGCCCTGGCCCATCCCGACGTGATCGCGCTGGAGACGGTGGCGGTGATCGCCGCCAAGGCCGAGGTGCAGCCCTCGGCCCTGGTCCGCTTTGCCCAGGCGCTGGGCTTCGACGGCTTCTCCGAGATGCAGCGCCTGTTCCGGGCCCAGCTGGTCGAGCGGATGCCCAGTTACGAGGCGCGCATCCGCACGCTCGACGCCCGCTTCGGCGGGGCCGAGACCTCGTCCGGCCCGCTCAACGCCTTCATCGACATCTCGGTCGGCGCGCTGGAGCGGCTGCGCGGCGACGTCGACCCGGCGGTGTTCGCCCGCGCGGTCGACATCCTGGCGCGGGCCGACTGCATCCACCTGGCCGCCCAGCGCCGGTCCTTCCCGATCGCGGTCTATCTCTCCTACCTGCTGGCCCAGCTCGACCGGCCGGTGCATCTGCTCGACAATTTCGGCGGCATGCTGGCGGAGCAGTCGCGGGCGATCCGCCCGGGCGACGCGCTGTTCGTCGTCACCTTCCGCAGCTACGCCCCGGATGTGCAGGAGGTGGCGCGCCGGGCCCGCGCCGCCGGCGTGCCGATCGTCGCCATCACCGACAGCGACCTCAGCCCGGTCTACCCGATCGCCGATGCGTGCTTCGTGGTGCATGAGGGCGAGATCGACGCCTTCCGCTCGCTCTCGGCCACGCCCTGCCTGGCCCTGACCCTCGCCGTCGCGCTCGGCCGCCGGCACGAGGCGCAGGAGGGCTGACCCGGCTACGGCAGGCGGGCGCAGAGCAGCAGGGTGCCGGCGTCGGTGCAGCCGTGCAGCCGGCCATCGTCGAGGATGCGATCCAGCTCCGCGGCCAGGTCAGGCGCCGGGGCAACGGTTTCCAGGTGCCGCCGGGCCGTGGTTTCCAGCTCGGCCAGCGACCGCGGGCTCAGCTCCAGCCGGCAGGCATAATCGATATCGAGCGGGCCGCAGGCGAGCAGCGGATCGATCAGGTCGCGGGGGCTGGGGCAGGGGTTGTGCACCATGCCGAGCCGGCGGTCGATCCGCTTCCGCCAGTCGTCGAGGTCGCGCATCACCCGCTGCGACGGCAGCGCCTCGTCATACCAGCCGTCCAGGACCAGCACGGCGCGCCGCGCCACCCGGGCCGCCTCGCGCAGGGCCCGGGGCAGGTGCACGACGTGATGGGCGACATATTCGAGCGTGACGACGTCGAAGCTATGATCGGCGAAGGGCAGGGCCTCGGCCCGGCCGGGCTGGACCTCCAGCCCCGCCGCCCGCGCCCGCTCGGCGGCCGCGTCCTCCGGCTCGAGGCCGACGCCGCGGACCGCGCCGCCGGCGGTGATCGCCCGCAGCAGGGCGCCCTCGCCGCAGCCCACATCCAGCACCGAGGCCGGGTGAAGGCCGCGCAGCGCGGCCAGGAACTCCTGCTTGCCGTCCCCGGACAGGCGGGGCGCCGGCTCCGTCCGCGGCACCATCATGGTCGGCGTCATGCTGCCTCCATCCTTGCTGTGGCAAGGCTAGGCGGTCGGCCGGGATGTCCGATAGCGCACGATCTGACAGAATATAGTCCGGATCGGACACAGCGGGGCCGTGTGGTGGAAAGCTGGATTCAGGTCGAGCGCGACCCTTTCCCGGCGGGCTTCTCGGGCGAGTGGCACCACCATCCGCGGGCGCAGCTGATCTATCCCGGCCGCGGCGTCATGGTGTTGCACACGCGCCACGGGCAATGGGTGGTGCCGCCGCTGCAGGGCTGCTGGCTGCCGGCCGGCGAGGAGCACCGGGTCGAGACCTCCGCCGGGTTCGAGATGCTGAGCGCCTATTGCGGCGGCCCGCTGCTGCGCCGGCTGCCCGAGCGCTGCGGCGTGGTCGCGGTCAGCCCGCTGCTGCGCGAGGTGATCCTGGCGCTGGAGGGCGCGACGGGCCGGGCCCGGCACCGCCTCTGCCTGGTCTTCGCCGACGAGCTGCGGCTGGAGCCGGCGCCCCGGCTGTTCCTGCAGCCCTTGGCGTCACCAGGGCTGCGGGCGATCGAGGTGGCCCTGGCGGCGGAGCCGGCCCATGCCGGGACTCTGGCCGGCTGGGCGACGCGGCTGGGCACGACCACGCGGTCGCTGGCGCGGGCCTTCCAGCGCGAGGCGCGGATGAGCTTCACCGCCTGGCGCCGCCAGGTCCGGCTGCGCGCCGCCCTGGTCCGGCTCGCCGAAGGGGCATCGGTGACCGCGGTGGCGCATGATCTCGGCTTCAGGTCGGCCAGCGCCTTCAGCCGCGATTTCCGCCAGGCCACCGGCCTTACGCCGCGACGTTATTTCCAGGCCGCGGCGCCTGCCATGCGCGAAACGCCCGGGACGGCAGCCTTGCCTTTCGGTAACGATGGCGGACGCCGATGAACAGCCGGAGGACGCCGCCCGTGATCCCCAATTCTACCGCCGCGCGGGACGTCGCCTACCTGCTGCACCCCTACACCAATCTCAGCGCCCATCGCGAGACCGGGCCGATGGTGATCAGCCGCGGCAAGGGCATCCACGTCTATGACGAGGAGGGGCGCGAATACATCGAGGGGCTGGCCGGCCTGTGGTGCGCCGGGCTCGGCTTCGACCAGGAGCGGCTGGTCGAGGCGGCGACGCGGCAAATGCGGCAACTGCCCTTCTACCACGCCTTCGGCGGCAAGGTGCCGGACGTGCTGGTCGACCTGGCCGAGGCGCTGATGGCGATCGCGCCGAAGCCGCTGGAGCGGGCACTGTTCGTCAATTCCGGCTCCGAGGCCAACGACCTGGCGGTCAAGATCGCCTGGTACGTCAACAACGCGCTGGGCCGGCCGGAGAAGAAGAAGATCATCGCCCGGCGCAAGGCCTATCACGGCGTCACCGTGATGTCGGGCAGCCTGACCGGCCTGGCCTATGCCCAGGACGGCTTCGACCTGCCGGTCGGCCGGGTGGTGCATGTCGACACGCCGCACCATTATCACGGCGCCGAGCCGGGCGAGAGCGAGGAGGACTACTCCACCCGCCTGGCCGCGCACCTGGAGGCGACGATCCAGGCCGAGGGGCCGGACACGGTGGCCGCCTTCATCGCCGAGCCGGTGATGGGCGCGGGGGGCGTGATCGTGCCGCCGCGCGGCTATTTCGAGAAGGTGCAGGCGGTGCTGCGCCGGCACGACATCCTGTTCATCGCCGACGAGGTGATCTGCGGCTTCGCCCGCACCGGCAACTGGTTCGGCTGCGACAGCTTCGGCATCCGGCCGGACATCATGACCGTGGCCAAGCAGCTCTCGGCCGGCTTCCTGCCGATCGCGGCGACGCTGGTCTCCGGCCCGGTCTATGAGGCGCTGGTGGCGGGCAGCGACAAGCACGGCATGTTCGGCCACGGCAACACCTATGGCGGCCATCCGGTGGCCGCGGCGGTGGCGCTGGAGACGCTGAAGATCTACCGCGAGATGGACATCGTCGGCCGCGTCCGCCGGGTCGGCGCGGCGCTGCAGGAAGGGCTGCGCCGCCATGCCGGCCATCCGCTGGTCGGCGAGGTGCGCGGCCTCGGCCTGATCGCCGGGGCCGAGCTGGTGGCCGACAAGGCCGCCCGGACCAATTTCGACAAGGCCCGCGGCATCGGCGCCGGCCTGGTCCGCCGGGCTCAGGCGCATGGCCTGCTGACCCGCGCCATGCCGGGTGACGTCATCGGCTTCTGCCCGCCGATGATCATCGACGAGGCCGGCGTGGCCGAGATGCTGCACCGCTTCGGCCTGGCGCTGGACGAGACCTGGTCGGCGCTGCGCGAGGCCGCGTGATGGCCGCCGATGCGCTGCCGCCGGTCGAGGCGCCCCCTGTGGAGGCCGTCGTCGACCTCGCCCGCCGCGCCGGCCGGGTGGTGCTCGAGATCTACAACAGCTTCGACGGCGCCTCCCTGCGCAAGGACGACGGCAGCCCGGTCACCGCCGCGGACCACGCCGCCGAGGCGCTGATCCTGCCCGGGCTGCGCGCCCTGCTGCCGGGCGTGCCGGTGGTGGCGGAGGAGCAGTGTGCCGCCCACGGCATCCCGGCCGCGGCCGATCGCTTCTGGCTGGTCGACCCGGTCGACGGCACCAAGGAGTTCCTGCGCCGCAACGGCGAGTTCACCGTCAACATCGCCCTGGTGGTGAACGGCGTGCCGGTGCTCGGCGTGGTCGAGGCGCCGGCCTTCGGCCGCCGCTTCTGGGCGGCCGGCGGGACGGCCTGGCAGCAGCAGGGCGACGAGGCGCCGCGGCGGATCGCCGTGCGGCCGACGCCGGCGGAGGGGCTGGTGGTGCTGACCAGCCGGTCGCATCGCGACGACCCGAAGCTGGATGCGGCGCTGCAGGGCCGCCGGGTCGCGGAGCGGCGGATCCTCGGCAGCTCGCTGAAGATCGTGCTGATCGCGGCGGGGGAGGCGGATCTCTATCTCCGCTTCGGCCCGACCATGGAATGGGACACCGCGGCGGCCGATGCGGTGCTGCGCGCCGCCGGCGGCGGCATCGACGATGTCTCCGGCCGTCCGCTGGCCTATGCCAAGCCGGGCTTCCTCAATGCCGGCTTCGTCGCGCGCGGGGCCGCGGCGGACTGATCTCGCGGAACCCGGCGCCCAAAGCAAAACGGCCGTCCACCAAATGGGACGGCCGTTTTGCTGTTCCCGGATCCCGGATGAAGAAAGGGGCGCCCCGAAGGACGCCCCAATCTCCCGATGGGATCTTTAAAGACCGTCTTAGTTGATGACGATCTCGACGCGGCGGTTCTGCGGCTCGCGCACACCGTCGGCGGTCGGGACCAGCGGATCGGACTCGCCGACGCCGCGGGTGACGATCAGGCTGTCGGCAACGCCGTCCGCGACCAGCTCGCGGCGGACCGACTCGGCGCGACGCACCGACAGGGCCTGGTTGTACCGGTCCGAACCCGAACGGTCGGTGTGGCCGGTGACGTCGATGCGGGTGGTCTGGCCCTGGAGGGCGTCAGCCGCGGCCGAGGCCACGATCTGGCGGGCTTCCGGGGTCAGACGCGAGCTGTCGAAGTCGAAGAACACCAGGTAGCTGCGCGGGGTGACGGTCTCGACCTGCTCGACCGCGGCCGGGGCCGGGGCGAAGGTGTAGCGCACGCCGACCAGGATGGTGTGGTTGTTGCTGCTGTCGTACTTCAGCTTGGCGCCCTGGTCGCTGAAGGTCGGCTCGGTGTTGCCGAAGTAGCGGTACTCGAGGTTCGCAGCGATGTTCGGCGCGAAGTTGTACGACACACCGGCGATGCCCTGATAGGCGAACTGGGTGTTGAAGTCCTTGAAGCTGCCGCCGCCGGCCTTCAGCTCGGAGTCGAGCATGGCGACGCCGACGCCGGCGCCGATGTACGGCACGAACGGCGAACCGAAATCGAAGTCGTAGTAGCCATTGGCCATGATGCCGATAGTGCGGAAATGACCATTCTTGAAGATGGTCTGGCCGTTGACCTTGGCATCCTTGAGGTCGTTGGTGCGCAGGCTGACTTCAGCGTCTGCACGGAACGAACCCCAGTCGTAACCGAGATAGATGTTGCCGGCCGGGCCGATGTCGTAGGTCGACTCGCCGTCGATGTTGGTGTTCTTGACGTTCCAGCTGTCATCCTGGCGGATGTTGACGCCGGCGCCGGCACCAACATAGAGACCGGTGGCCTGATATTCCTGCGCCATCGCCGGGGCTGCAACGAGCAGGGCGGCCGCGCCGACGGCGTACATCACGTTCTTCTTCATATCCAATACCTCGCTGATCACGGTTCAACCGAGGTCTCGTCCCCCGCTTCCTTCAAGGGCTGCGACCAGACCGCTCCCTTTGGATGTACGATGGTCGAACGTAGACCGCAATTGAAATGGACTTTGCTGTTGCGAATTTCGCGCAGTGTTGCAGCGATGCACCACCGCCCCGCACGGCCATTCCCGATCGGGGTTAACCGATTGTTCGGATTTTGGAAACCGAAAAGCGCCGGAGTCCGCGGGGCGGCGCGAATGCAACAAGGCCGTAACCTTCCCGGGGATCGGGCACATTTCACAAAATTCGGAAATCTATGAGCGAATCCAAGCAACTGAGCTGGAAATCTGCGGTCGGGTCGTCACTCCGGCGGCGCCGCCGCGCGGGCTTGGTGAATTCGCCTCGGATCACGGCCCCGGAGGAGCCGTCCGAATCCGGTGAATCACCCGTCCTCAGCGCAGCCGGTCCCGCACCAGCCGGGCGATGCCGTCGGCCCGCTGACCGGCGGCCGCAAGCAGGTGATCGCGGCTGTCGGCATAGACCTGGCGGCGGGCGGCGTCGTCGAGGCTGCGCAGATTGACGTCGACGGCGGTGAGCACCGCCTCGACCGCGCCGCGCAGCACCGCGGCGCCGGCGCCGACATCGCTGACGATCTGGGTCGCCGCCAGCGTGGCCGCCTGGTTGGCCAGGTCGATCCCCTCCAGCGCGGTCTGGGCCGCGTTCAGCGGCACCTCTGTGGCCGCGATCGTCGCCTGCCGCAGCGCGTCGCGGCGGGCGGCCTTCTCCGCCTCGGTCGCCTTCGGCAGCTTCAGCGCCGCCATATAGGCGTCGAACACGGCGATATCGGCGTCGGCATGGGCCGACAGCTCGGCCATCAGCCGTTCGCCCGACAGGATCAGCGTGTCGAGAAAGACCCGGTCGGGCGCCTTGTTGGCGGTGATGCGCAGCGCCATCACCACCAGGCCGAGGCCGAGCGTCGCCGACACCATCGCCGCCGAGCCGCCGCCGGGGGTCGGCGAATCGCTGGCCAGCGTGTCGCGGAAGGTGGCCAGCGGCCAGCGCCACAGGCTGTCTTCGGCTTCTGTCGTCATCGCAGTCTCCCGGCGCGGCGCTGCAGCTGCACGGCCTGCAGCAGATTGGCGAAGATCAGGGTCGCGGTCAGCGGCCCGACGCCGCCCGGCACCGGCGTCAGCGCCGTGACGACCGGGCGGACGCTGTCGGCATCGACATCGCCGACCACCCGGCCGTCGACCACCGAGATGCCGGCGTCGACCACCACCTGCCCCGGCCGGACCATCGCCCCGGCGACCAGGCCGGGCCGGCCGGCGGCGACGAAGACGATATCGGCGGCGGCGACCGCGGCGGCCAGGTCGCGGGTGCGGCTGTGGCAGACCGTCACCGTGGCGTCGCGGTTGACCAGCATCGGCGCCAGGGCCCGGCCGACGGCGCGGCCGCGGCCGACCACCACGGCGCGGGCGCCCTTCAGGTCGGCCGCGGTCTCGGCCAGCCGGATGCAGGCGGCCGGGGTGGCCGGCAGCAGCGCGTCGGCCTCGCGCCCGGCGGCGATCAGGCCGAGATTGTGCGGCGTCAGCCCGTCGACATCCTTCAGCGGGTCGAGCTGCCGGATCGCGATCTCGACATCCAGCCCGGCCGCCAGCGGCAGCTCCAGCAGGATGCCGTGCACGCCGGGATCGGCCGACAGCGCGGCGATGCGGGCGTCGAGCGCGGCCTGGCCGCCGGCCGGATCGACCGTCTCGACCCGGAAGCCGAGGCCCAGCGCGTCGGCGGTGCGCTGCTTGGCGGCGGCGTAGCGGGCGACCGCGGCGTCGTCGCCTGCCACCACCACGGCCAGGCAGGGGCGCAGGCCGGGCGGCGCCTCGGCCAGGATCCGCGATCGGATCCGCTCCGCGATCGGCTTGCCCAGCAGGGCGGCGGCTTCGGCCATGGCGAGGTCCCGTTGACGTCCGGCCGGGACATACACCACCGCGGCGCCCCCGGCTCGACATTTCCGCCCGACAAGGCCATAACGCCGCCGCCCCGCGCCACTGGGGCCGCGACACCGATCGGCCGATTCGCGGCGAAACGCGGATTCGGCCCGGAGCAAGCCCCGGAGCGAGCCATGGTCCCAGTCCTGTTCGCGCTCGGCACCAATCTCGGCGACCGCGAGGCCAATCTGCGCCGGGCGATCGCCTGGCTGCGCCGCGAGACCACGGTCGACGCCGTCTCCGCCGTCTATGAGACGGCGCCGATGTACGACACCGACCAGGGCGCCTTCCTCAACATGTGCGTCGCCGCCCGCACCGGCCTCGCGCCCGAGGCGCTGCTGGCGCGGCTGAAGGCGGCGGAGGCGGAGATCGGCCGGGTTCCCAGCCGCCCCAACGGGCCGCGGCTGATCGATCTCGACCTGCTGCTCTACGGCGACCGGGTCGTCGACCGGCCGGATCTGGTGGTGCCGCATCCGCGGATGGCGGAGCGCGGCTTCGTCCTGGCCCCCGCCGCCGACGTCGCCGCCGGCTGGATCCAGCCGATCGAGGGCCGCAGCGTGGCCGAGCTGCTGCAGGCGCTCGGGCCGCTCCCCGACGTCGTCCGGCGCGACGATCTGCGGCTGGGC